>CANQSE010000040.1 GCA_947626405.1 uncultured Acetatifactor sp.
CAACCGTTTCCAAAGGCTCAAAAATACCTGTCGGCGCGTTAGGGTTTGGAAAAATTATGCCGCCGTTCGGCCTCATGTAATCCTCAGGTCTGATGTGCCATTCCTCGTCAAGCGCACACGTCTCATAGGGAATTTTATAGAGCCTTGCCCATACGTCATAAAAAGAGTATGTCACGTCAGGGAAAAGAATCGGCAGGGAACCGTTAAAAAATGCTATAAACGCCATTGAAAGGACATCGTCGGATCCCACACCCACAAACACCTGCTTCGGATCGACATGATAATACTCCGCAAGCGCATCAACAAGAGGCGCGGCTCCGGGATCAGGATAAAGCCTCAGAGCGCCGCAGTCAATACGGGATAAAAGCTCTGACACTCCCGGCGCCGGAGGATAAGGACATTCGTTTGTATTCAACTTTATAATATCCTTCAGTTTCGGCTGTTCTCCCGCCACATAGGGCGTCGTGCGCCTGACGTTATCTTCCCAGCTCATTTTCTTCATTCCCCCTGTTTATCAATATAAGCGTCCGTCCCTTCAGACTGTTTGGGCGTCCTGCCCTCCAGCTTTTCAAGCTCCGCCCTGTATGCGCACGCCTGCTCCTCGCTCCCGAGTGCGCCATAGCAGCGGATAAGTCCCTCGAGTCCAAGTTTTCCTCCCGTATGCAGATCCAAAAGAGGTTCCGTCTCGTACACGGCGTTGTAATACCAGACCGTGGCCTCCGCCCAGTCGCCTCCGTCCTCATAGAACTTCCCCAGCTCCCAGCATATTTCGGAACAGGCTTTCTCCGCAACTACCTTCATCGCATATTTAAAAAAACAAACGACATCATTAGCAAGCCTTGCGTAACGGGCCACAACGCAGCACGACTCCGCAATCTCCTCACTGTCGCGTCCGTCGTCCTCAACAGCCGCCCTGAAGTATTCCCATGCGTTTTCAAAATCCTCCCGCTCTCCGGCGAGCATCAGTTCTCTGGCATACAGATCATGCAGACGTTTCGGCAGTCTGTACCCCTCCCTGACGTGCTTTTCAAAATTTTTCAGATCGCGCCGCGCATGGTTTCCCTGCGCCATATGAATAACCGTTATGTCGCTGTCAAACACCACAGGCTCAAGACGCACCGTCTCATGTACCGGCGCTTCCCACACAAATTCCCTGAGCCGTTTAAAAAGCTTCGGCCTGTATTCCTCGTCAAAATTATAAACCGTCCTGTACTGAAGCTGGTTTGCATATTTCATCTGGACTATCTCGATTTCCGGCAGCAGCGTTTCCTTCAGGATCCGGAATTTTTCCCTGTTTTCGCAGTCTAAGACCTCATCCGCATCCGCCGAGTAGATATACTCCATAGACGCCTTTGAAAAAGCATAGTTCCTGGCTGCGCTGAAATCGTCCGTCCATGCAAATTCAAAAATTTTATCCGTGTATTCCGAAGCGATTTCACGGGTCCGGTCCGTGGAACCGGTATCAACAATGATGATCTCATCCATAAGGCCAGCCATGCTGTCAAGACATCTTGCAAGCACAGCTTCCTCATTTTTAACAATCATGCAAAGAGAAACCGTTACCACCGCTCCACCGCCTTTCCGACTTCCAGTTTTCCGACTTCCGCCTTTCCACTATCCGGCTTTCAGCTATCCGACTTCCGCCTTTCCCACTTCCGGCTTTTCGACTTCCCAGCTTTTCGACTTCCCAGCTTTTCGACTTCCCAGCTTTTCGACTTCCCAGCTATCCGGCTTTCCGACACACATCAACAGATACTATCATACCAAAATCAGAAAGGAGGCACAACCATTTCATGGCAAATTTTATTAAAAATCAACACAAGTAAGAACCCAAAGGCTATATATGGAACAAACGGCGCCGGTCTTATCAGCCGCCCTCCAGCTCCCGCATTTTTCTTAAAAATCTGAACGGGGACAAAGAGCAAATATGCAAACGACATGTGCGCGGCAAAAGCTTCCGCTCCCATTCCAAGCCCCGCCTCAGCCACGGCGCATACGCAGAAAGCGTAGCAGTCTGCTTTTCCGTACAGCTTTGCAAACACAAAAAGCTGTATGAGCCAGAATACGGTAAGCTCCGCGAGAATGTTCCGACCTTCCTCCCACCCTGCGCACTCCCAGAGACGCCTCCACAGAAGCGCCGCACAGGGCGCGGCGCCCGTCCACCATACAAAATTATGCACCCTGCAGCTTAAGAGATCCGTAATGCAGGCAAGCAGCAGACATCCCGCAAAAACCTCAATAAGCGCAGTCTTCAAAAAATCCTCACGGCCAAAAATCCACCGCAGCAGGGCCCCCGACGCGGTGCCCGACGCCATAATTACAAGAATTTTCTTTCCGCAGCTTATACGCACCCAGAAGCAGGGATCCGTCTTATAAATAATCCATAATCCGGCCGCGGCCACGGCCGGAATTATAAGCGTCATCTGAGCCTGGTGCGGAGTTCGTCCAAAACGCTTCCTTCCACCTGCACCACTCCTACAACCGGATGCTCCTCAAGCTTTTTGTCGCCTTTGTAAGCCCGCACCGTGATCTCATAGCTGCCGTTCTGCGGTGTGTACAATGGTATCATAAACTGAATTTCTTCCTTTTGCAGATACGACGGCGCGTCCGCATAGGAATACGTCCTGTTAAGCTCAGGGTTTTCATCCGTCATCTCCTGCGGAAATTCCACCTCCACCCGGTCCGCATAGCCCCATACGGAAAATGTCAGTATACCGCTTTCCCCGTTTTTAAATACGGGAGTATGCGGCTCGATCATCCTTTCTACCTTTGCCTCCAGCGCAAACTCTGTTGTCGCATATTCAATCTGCGTTTCATTTCCCACATTGTCAACGGCGTAAGCCATCACGGAGAAATCTCCGCAGAAAACAGGCTCAGTTTCCGTTATTTCGACAGTTATGCAGTCACCGTCCTCAGACCTGTATACCTTTTCAATAGCATTATCACTGTTTCGGATCGTCACGCAGAAATCCCTTATACCGCTTAGTCCGTCCGATGCCGACACCTTGAGCGTAACCGTTTTTTGGTTTCTGTCGATAAGGCTCATATCGCGCATTTGTTCCATTCCGTTTATTACAGGAGCCTGGGAATCCGCAAACAGCACGATCCCGTTTCCGCCGTCCCTTTGGCTTTCTGAGAAGACTATGTCTCCCTCCCAGTCAGCTCCGGCTCCGGGCGCGACCTTTATCTTTTTTCCCGACATCTCAGGCTCCAGCAGAAATTTCTGCTCGGCAATTATATCCCTGTTTCCGTTTCTTCTCTCCAGAACCGAATACGGATAGCGTAAAATTTTTGAGTCACCTTCCTGAAAAAACGAAAGCTGATTTGACTCTATACTGATTTCATCCTGCACAATTGGACAGGATGGCACGTAAATCATGTCCCCGGCGCTCTGCGAATTGTATTCGGAGCGGAAAATAACATAGTTGATCTGATAATAATCAGAACAGTAGCCGTCAATATGCGCTCTGTACCTGAGCATAAAGGGCGTCACCCCGTCGCTTCTCACAAAATATACGCCTTTCCCGGCAGCATGAACGTTTTCTCCCGTCTCTATTTCCAGCGGGTCAGTATACAACGGCCATGCCGCGCCTGTATATTTCACAGGGATATGCGCACTCCCGCCGATATTTCCGGCTGCATCCACCGCGGCCACATGAAAATAGCATGTCCCCTTCGGATCCTTTACGTCCGGTTCAACAATTGCGCTGCATTCCTTCGTGTAGGTTCCGTTGGATTTTGTCACGCCGGTGTCGGGACTGTAATCCGTAAGATAATAGTAACCCGCCACTCCCGACGCGAGTATATTACATGTTATATTTGAACGGCACAGAGGCTCCTTTAACTGCCGCATATGGGATTGTACCATATGAAAATACTCCGTACCGTTATCGGCAGGCTCCTCCCAGAGTATTTTAAGCTTTTGTCCCCCGAGCGCTTCCATTTTTATATTGGCAGAAATTGTCTCAGGTCCCGCCAAATCCGGCGCTGCCACGCCCTCCATTGACAGTTCACTCAAAAAACCCACCTCGACCGGCCGGATTGTAACGCTTCCGTTGCCCTGGTTTTTTCCCGCCTGCATATTGTAATTCACTGCGTAATCGGTGTTTGCGTAACTGCTTCCTCCATAGGACGGGCCTGAGCGTATAATCTGTCCGTTTGTATAACCGCAGTTATAGCCTTCCCGCATCCCGCACCCGAGAGCATATGCCCTGACGACGTACGGCTGCGGTACGGTGCTCATGCCTTCCATGTTTGTGTTGCTGCAGTGATCCCCTATAAAATAATTCGTTACGGATCCGTGGTTGTGGCCCGTGCCGTCGCAGCTGACGACATAGTGATAATATATGCGCCATGTACACCCGCAGTCATAATTATAGAAATGTTTGCGCTCATTCAGCAGTACACGGTAAGGGCTGCAGAGCTTCGTCTTTTTATCCTCCACCGTATAACATCCCCCGCCGTTTTCGGAATCTCCGGTATGACGGTGATAACATGCGGAGCTTTCGCTGTGATTGTGGCGTATGTATTCACCCGCCAGACCTCCGCGGTATCCGCCTCCGCCGCCGGATACACCGCTCTGTCCTGTTTCAGTGTGCGTCAATCCGGCGCTGCTGCCACCCGCCCCGCCGTCGCTGTACTCAGAGGCGCCGCCTCCGCCACCCGCCACAAAAAGCAGTCCTTTTTGGCTGCTTACAATCCTTGTACACCCGCCGCCGTTTCCGTAGACAGTCGCCGCTCCGCCGCCCTGATATCCGTTTCTGCCGCCTATAAAGAGCGAAAGCACCTCTCCCTTTTCAAGCCATATATCCGCGGAAACCACACCGCCTCCGCCGCCCTTATGCGTCCCGTAATCCGCTCCCTGCGCTCCCTTAAGCGTAAGCGTGTATTTTCCCGACGCCGTCACGGTAAATGACTGTTCCCCTCCTGTATAAAAGTATGGGAACTCTTTATTATCCCATACTCTCATATCGCCAGTTTCCGTTACCGGGTACCAGTTCTTTTCATCGACGCTCTGATATACTTTGTAAATCTTGTCCTTTCCGTCAGGCTGTGACCACGTCAGATCCACCGCGCCTTTCCCCATGTTGGCGATGTGGTTGTCACGGGACACAAGCTTAAGCTCCACCCACTGCGCATATAACGTCATATCCCTGACAGGGACTATGGCGTCTCCCGCTTTTCCCGCAGGTCGCTCAAAGGCCTCGTCGTAATACCATCCACCAAAGGAAAACCCCTTTCTCTCGGCTTCCGGAAGCTTCACCGCAGCGGGAGCGTATACCGCCGTTACAGTATCGACATTTCCGTCGGGAGCTGTGAAAAAGTATACGTTGTTCTGAAATTTTCCCATAAAGGGATAAGAGAGGATCCATTCCTTAAAATACATTGTTCCCGTAATATCCGATACGGGGTTTCCGCCGTTTTCTTCAAATTTTATTCTGTATCCCTGCGGCGGTACCACACTGTTATTGGGCATTACAAAGCTGCTGGCGTAATCCTGCACAACCTCAAACGGTCCCGCGCTTCCCCCATAGCTTCCTCCCGCCAGATCCATGCGCAGCATGCTCCGCGAAACTTTCCACTGGGCGTAGAGCGTTACAACCTCCCCTTCCCCGGAAGCCAGATCCAGAATTTCCGCACCGTCTCCATAGCTTACGCCGGAGCCGTCAGGCTGCGTGTTCCATCCGTCAAACTCATATCCGCCCCTGCTGTAATTGTTACGGGTAAGACACGTGGCAGGCGTAACCTCTTTTCCCTCGTACACACGGGCGTTGTGGTACATATGCAGACTGTCATTCATATATCCTCCGTAAGGCTCGGAGGTGTTGGGATCATAGTGTACCCTGTAACGATTCCACGAAACACCTTTACAGCGGTGCAGACCCATCGGTGCGCCCTGTTCCAGGTTCCGGCAGAAAGGACAGAGATAATAATAATCCAGCTCCTCTTTCATTTCCAGGTAACATATATGTTACCCGACGGCCGCAGTCTGCACAGTACGCCATCCAGCCCGAATAATACGGGCTGTCGCACACCGATTTTCCAAAGGAAAGCCCATGATAATTACCCGTTGGATATATGCTGTGGACACATCTGGCAAAGCGATGTGCGATCTCCCACCTCGCCACAGGCACGCTCCCCTGCCGGTCGTAATCATAATAATGCTCTCCTGTCTGCAGTTTTGGCAGGGAAGATTTAATACCCGTGTTTACGGATGTTTCCCAGCCATACCATGTAACATTTTGTTCCCCCGCGTTTGTGGTCCAGGCTTTGCCGTCCGCGCTGAAGCTCACATACGGGCTGTTAAATATGGTCAGCCTTCCGTCCGCCAGAGCCGTGGCGGAAAAGCCCATAAAAAATATTGCAAATAATGCGGCTTTTATCAGATTTCGTCCTGTCTTCAAAGCGCTCCCTCCTTTTTATCCTGCTATTTCAACAGCTTCACCACGCGCAGGGATCCTTCGTCCAACAGCGCATAAAATTCCTCAACATCGCCTTCGTCAAGAAATACGTTTACCCTGGCTGCAGCCGTAACGGTGTCAGCGTTCGGGATCACCGTACCTGACGCATCGAACACCTGATGTACAAATATGTCACGCCACACGGGACCTTCCCCATCGCCTCCCACACTGTAAATATTTATCCTGTCGCCCGTTCGCAGCACCCCTCCTGCGACCTGATAGATGTCGTCAGCCTTAAAGCCCGCCACCACCGGCCTGTCCATCTTTGCAAGAATCATATTCATCTGCGTGAACATACCCGTCGTCAGTATAGTTACCTCCTCTATGTCAAAGCAGGCTGCCAGCCCGGCGGCCTGTCCGGCATCGGTAAGCGCCGTTGGCGGGATGCAGCTTTTGTCGAGCTGCAATTCCTTGAAATAATAATTTATGTTGTCCTCTGTTATAAGCTGCCCCCTGGGGATTTCCACTGCGGCTGCAAATACGGTTCCTCTCTCGTATCTGGTGAGAATATTTTTTTCCATCTGAAGCATTGCGATAAACACTGCGGCGGAAGCCGCCAGAGCCGCTATTACACCCCCTGTTCTGACACGCATTGAGCCTGTTTTTGTCTTCCTGGTTTTACGCCTGGTTTTCATTTTTCTACTTTTCCTCCTGTTTTCACTCCTGACGCGGCGGAAGCCGCTGTTTCATATGCGGTTTCCGCTGTCGTTCCGTACGCAGTTTCCGCCGCCATTTCAGATGCAGTTCCAGCGCCATTTCAGATGCAGTTCCAGCCGCCATTTTATATACAGTTTCCGCCGCCATTTCAGATACAGTTCCAGCCGCCGTCAGTTTTCACTGTCAGCCACCACATCTACAAGCTTTCCTTTTCTAGCTTCCACCGTCACACCCAGAAATCCTTTTATCGTGTAGGAAATCTCGCTGTATACGCCTGTTGATTCTATAAGGATCCCGTTTGGAGAAACCGCGCTTCCCAGCGCTTCTTCCCTTCTGCTCACATCCCTGCTGCGTCCAAAGCTCGTTATTTCCACCCTGTCGCCCTTAACGTTATACACAGTGTAATTCAGTATTGTCACAGGTCCTGTGATAAGTCCCTGCGAGCGGCACTCCCACTGATCGTCCAGATTCAGGTTTTCCTTTACCGCCCTGCGATATCTCTCATACGCCTCTTTCGGATCGCTTATGCTCAATGTGTGTGTTCTGCCGTATTCCTCTATGTCTACCACGGCGGACGCAAGATTCGACAGGGCAAGAGCGTCCTCAAGGTACTGTGAGGACGCCACATACACATCCGTCTGCAAATGAGCGCACAGCATGATACCGAGAAACACGAGAAAAAATATTCCGGCCGCCCATTCCGTCTGACCGCTCTCAGTGCTTGGCAGTGGAAACCCTCTTTTCCCGAATTTCATACTCCCCCTCCAGAATCCCTCTGATCTGCAGCACAATTTCTTCCCCGTATCCTGCCTGGTTAAACGTCGTTCCTCCAAGATCAATTTCGCTCAATCCTGTCTCTCTCAATTCGCCTATGAGCAAAATGCGATCGGGATCCGACAGCCTGCCCTCAGTTTCCATCCGCAGTATATATTTTCTTGCAATCTGATCCACCTGGGCTTTCCTGCGGACCGCTCCCGCGTTTTGCATGTAGGCCAGCATTACCACCGTCATTGCAAGCATACAGAGCCCCGCCGCCACTATATCCGCCATGTTTCCCTTTTCCTTTTTCATCCCGACACTCCCGAGAGAACCTTCTGCGCCTCCGTTGTCATGGACGTCACGATTGTCTCTATGAATTTCTGCAGACTGTCCTTCATGACCACGCACAGAAGCAGCGCGATAATACACAGCCCTACCGTCACAAGTATTCCGTCGATACCTTCCTCCTTCTCAAGCCCCTTTTTGAAAACTCTTTTAATTCTGTAAAACATGACTCTTATTCCGTTCATTTTTTCCCCTTTCACATGTTAAAAAAAGTCTGCCGCAAAACCGCCTTTTCCGCGGATTTATTACGTGTGCTATAGCCAAAGCTTCAGTTTTTCAATTGCCAATTTTAAAAATTTACCGCCGCTCCAAACATATATGAGACGCAGGCGTAGAGCGCAAGGCCAAGGACAATGGCAAGCACGCCGAGCTGATAAAACGTTATGCTCCGATCAAGCGCCCCTTTTCGTCTCTCCAAAACGGCGGCCTCCATGTCCTTAACCTGCTCGCCTATATCTCCGAGCAGCTCAAGAGCCTGTCCGGATTCAAGCGCCTGAAGAATAGTCACGCACAGGGCGTCTATATAACGATTGTCAAACTTCGCCTGAAAGCGTTCAAGCGCGTCAAAAATATCGGCCTTCATCACAATGTCTCCCGCCAGAGAAAGCAGCGCGTCCCGAAGTCTCCTCTCCCGCACGCTGCCATAACATTCCGCAAGCGCGTCAGTCACATAGACTCCGGCGCGAATCTGAATTTCAAGGGCATGGTACACAAGCTTTAATTCCGGCAGGAGCTTTTCATTGTCCTTTCCGTTGCCGTACAAAAGATACCATGACGGCAGAAAATACATTACGATTCCGGCAAAAACCCCCAGCCCCGCGTCAACCGCTGCGCAGGCAGCCAGACCGGTCAGTGCAAGCAGTATCCGGATCAAAAGATAACGCTCCGGATTGATCCATGCACCGTAATGATACGAAGCGCCGTTTTTTTCAAGCCACCGTACGGTATTTTGATACCATCCGCTGTCCCTTTCCCTCTTTTTTAAAAATCCGCTGATCTCCCGCCATGTGGTGAGCACAAGCCTGTCCGGACGATATTCCTTCCCAAGACACCGAAACATCGCAAACACAAGCACCGCCGTCACCATCGGAATTATTTTTAATATGCTCTGAATCTGAACCTGTTCCAAAATCCGCCTCCCTGTTTTGCCGCCTCTTTTTTCGCTTAACGGCTCCGAAACTTTCCTTAAGACTGCGCACGGTACATCTGAGCGGCAAACAGACAGAAGATCAAAAGCATACCGCATATTCCGATTTTTCCCGGGACAGTTCCCGTCACAAGCTTTGCAACCGAAATTCCGGTCAGCGATCCAACCGTGAACAGGACCGCAGCTGACATTACCAACAGAAGCGCCATATTAACCGCCGCCTCACGCAGCATGACGCGCCTCTCCTGAGATATGCGCATATATTCCCTCAGACTCTTTCTGCTGCTTTTTACAAGAGCCGAGAAGTCCGCACAGTGACGAATACTGATCTCCATGTTTCTCGCCAGCTCCTTAAATTTCGGGTGCTCAATCTTTTCCGCCATGGACAACAGCGCCAATCCCGAATCCCCCGTCGTGCGGGCCTCATGGCAGCACTGATCCAGGGCGCTTCTGAGCGGCTCGTCCATATACCGGCTCACCTGGCTGAAAACGCCTGTTGCCTCCGCTGCCGTAACGCTGTAATTTCCCAGAAAATCCAGAAGCTTCATCAGATTGCTTCCCACCCTTCGCAGATTTATGCTCCGGAGGGCTTTTAACACAAATGCTTCTCCCAGCATAAGAAATGCGGACGCTGCCGCTCCCTGCCAAAAACCCGCCGCAAAGCACAACAGCGGAAAAAGCGCCGCAAAGAGTACCATATTTCCTGCGATCCACCATTCCACACCAAGTCTCGGGAAACGGTTTTTAAGACCGCTGTACTGAAGCTGCCGCTCCATCCACACCAAAAACGTGTGTCTGTTCTGCAGTTTAAGAAGCTGCTTTCTCCCTTCCAGCGTCCTTTGCCTTGCCGCCGAGTCCAGATCCGCCGCCGTCCTCTTTGCCAGCTCCAGGAAACGCCGAAAAATCCGGATTTCATAAAACAGGAGCCAAAAGCCCGAGAACAAAAGCAAATATATCACTGACAAAATAAACGCTCTCATAATTTCCTTTCCGCCGCAAAACGGCTTTACAATATCCTCTTATAAATCAGGCTTTTCTTTCCGGGGTCCCATCCGCCGCACTCAAAAATCTCTTTTACACGAAAGTGCTCCATAAAGATCAGCGTCTGAAAACAATCCATCATTCTCATAAGCTCATCCCTTGAATACCTGCTTGCGTACATTGCGTAGTCCACCAGCTTGTCCGGCGCACGGTCCGCCGACGGCGCATGTATCGTGGCTGCGCAAAGCTGTCCCGTATATGCGGCGTTAAGCAGATATAAGGCCTCCGCGCCCTTAACCTCCCCGATGATAAAAAAATCCACATCCATTGTCAGTCCGGCTATGCTGATATGCTCGAGGTCATAACTAATCTGCTGTTCCCCCGTCCCGGGCAGCGAGTGAAGAAACATCATGTCGGGGTGGAAACGTGTTGTGAGCTCGTCCGCCTGCTGCGCAACCAGCACCGCCACATCGTCCGGCAGCGTCTCCTTAAGCGCGTTTAAAAGCGTGGTTTTTCCGGAAGAATTACCTCCGCATATCAGGGTTGAGCCCTGCCTGAAACGACTGACAAGAAGCTCCGCCGTGTCACGATCCATCATGTTCTGCTCAATAAGCTCATTCATCTGAGGAAAATGCCTTGGAACCTTTCTGATACAGAGATAGGGCTCACTGTATGTGTTTACAAGAGGCATCGAAACCGTAAAACGCAGGATAAAATCCGGATGGCTCTCATTGTCGGTGAATCTCTGAATTGCATTAAGATTTGAAATGTTGACCTGATTTCTTGTGGCTATGTAATCAATAAACTGCCTGTACTCCCTGGGCGAAGCGAAAGCCACATCTGCGGCCATACGCTGCCCTTTTTTCTTGATGCGGATGTTGTCATAGCTCACAACCCTTATATCGGATATGCTCCTGTCGTCAATCAGCTCCGACAGCCTGGAATAACCGAAGATATAGCGTTCAAAATCTTCCAGCAGCTTTTTCCTGCTCTCCTGAGACGAAGGATAATATGTGGCTATGTGGCCTGCCGCCTCTGCCAGAAAGGCCTCTTTCGATAGCTGGCCCTTTCGCATCTGCATCAGAGACTGCTGCTTCTGGGTAGTGTAGTCATTCACCAGCTCCTGCAGCAGATCCGTCCCGACGGCATGCTGTTCTGTTTTAATGTTACAGATACCTCCCTTCCCGGACAACGCGTCCCTGTGTTGCCAAAATCAAAGCGGTACAAAACTCTGTGATAAATGCGGGCTGAAACAGCCTGATAAAAATGATATAACGCGTTAAAAGACACTTAGATGAAGACGTCATTCCTAAGTGATAACTAATTTACACTAAATGTAAATTTTTGTCAACACTTTTTTATACGCCGTCAAACAACAAT
>CANQSE010000041.1 GCA_947626405.1 uncultured Acetatifactor sp.
TTCCCATGGGGGCAAAAGTCACTGCAGAGCTCAGGGAGAAAAATCTTATCACCGCACGCGAAGGCAGATATCTTCTTACCTTCTGCAACAACATCGGACCTGTATATTTTTTGAGCTTTGCACTGCCGATACTTGGGAGAGGGCTTGTGCTGCCCTATCTATTCGCAATGTACGGGATCCCTCTTTTTTACGGAGCCGTTTTAAGGCGCACGCTCTACAGTGATTTGGACGCCATGTATTTTACGCGGCGTGCGGGAGAGCTTAAAAGCTGCGAGCGCACGTCAGGGGCCGCCGCAATGCTTAAAACCATGCCAGAAGCCGCGGAAGCGTCCATACGCTCGTCGCTTGAAAGCATAACAATGCTTGGCGGATATATGATCCTGTTTAACATGCTGAACCTGATCCCGCACGTGCTTTTACATCATCCCCCGACCTTTACGGGAGCGCTTTTTGAGATAACAGGCGGGCTTGGCATGCTGAAGGACAGACTGCCCCTTTTCGGACTTCTCTCAGTCTCGTTCGGCGGCCTGTCCTGTATTGCACAGACATACAGCTGCATACGCAGCACAGATCTCTCCATATCGGAATATGTGTTCCACAAGGCCGTGCTGACCCTGTTAAACGTATTGTTTTACCTTGTATGGTTCCTGTCGGCTCCCTCCTCATTTTTGGGATGAGGGCGGCCTATATGCGAAAAATCGCCCTAATGGCGCGGTATACCAGCATTATCAAAAGAAGCGCAGACGCAGCCATAAGACAAATTACAAGCAGGGCTCGTATATTCAGGCCGCTTTCACCGTCACGGGAATCTTTTTCTCCTGAGGCATCCTGTAAAGACGGCTCTGTTAACTCCTCTTTCTCCGAAACGGCGGGCGCGGCGGCTTCCACCGACTCATCCTGACTCACATAATGATAAGCCATCGGACTTTCGTAGACATTGCTCTCCGTATACATATCGTAAAGGTTGTAGACCCGCAGAACCACCCTGGGAGATGCGCCGTCAGGCACCGTAAGATCCAGCGTAAAGCCGTCGGGACATGTCCCCGTAAGAGCGTCCGCTCCTGGCCATGGCTCCCTCTTTGAAAAAGTCTGTCCGCCGTCGAGACTGTAGGAATAATAAAGCAGAAGCGAATCCTGATCGCCGGCAGTCACCGAAAGAGACAGCTCGCCTGTCGCGTAATCCGTATCCTTTAAATCGATCCGGCACAGCTCGGGCGCTGTTGTGTCAACGACTGTACTCGCAACTAAAGCTGAATCGTCAGACTCCGTCAGAGAATATCCCGAATAATCCACTCCAAGCACGGAGCTTTTAAGTCCGAAATATCTTGCCGCGGCAGTGGCGTCCATGCGTCCGAACTCCTTAAGCTCCTCCTCCGTATCGCAGTAGCCCGCGTCCCTCTCCTCGTCCACGTGGCAGTGCTCTATAATCACCGACGGAAATCCCATTTCGGCCGCATAAAGTATAATTCCGTAGTAGTCCTTTCCGTCCTGGCCGAGCCTGGTCTTTACTCCGCGCACAAACAATCCTTTTTTGCTCATGTCGCTTAATAGCTCGTAACCGAACTGATAGCCGTACCCGTTGTACGGGGCAAAAGCCGAGGTCCACACCTCGGATCCGAAGGCATCGTGGTTCTCGGAGGCGTTATAATGGATGCTGAACATAAAATCCGCACCCACGGATTTTGCAAATTCCGCCCTTTCCTTTCGCGAAAGATCACGGTCGTCAGTCCTGGTCAGATATACCTCCACGCCGTCATACAGTGATAATTCCTCATACATGGCAAGCGCCGTGGTCATGGTCATGTATTTTTCTTCATGGCCGTTTTCGGTTGTCCCGAGATTGTCACCGCCGTGCCCGGGATCTATCACAATTACGAGTTTGTCGCCCGTATCCTGAAGCCTCTGGGCAGCGCGTACAGCCGTACACGGCGAAGCAGCCGCTGCAAAAATCAAAGTCAAGGCGATAAGGCGCATGGCAAGTTTAAAAAAACCGGCTCCCTTGCGAAAACCGGTCTTTCTTATCATTGGATCACATCCAGTCCGCCTGTGCCCGCGTCTCCGTCAAGCGGGAGCGTCTCGATATCCTCGTCAGAGGGGTACAGGGCGCGTCGGTTGGACTGGATCAGTTCTTTGTACTGGTTAAGGGAACCCATAAGCGACGAATAATTCGACTCGGATGCCTGCAGCGCCGACAGTATGATGTTTTCCATCTCCGCCAGCCTGTCCTCAGTGTACTGTGTGGCCTGCATCCTGAGTTCGTTTGCCTCCATAGTGGCCTTGTCCAGTATATCCTGGGCCTGCTGGGCGGCCTGCGTCACCACCTCGTTAGCCTGGGCATATGCCTGCTGCATGATCTCGTGTTCGCTTATCAGTTCGTTTGTATGTATTGTCGCCTCGTTGATCAGAGCCTCGGCCTTTGCCCTCGCGTCGTTCAGGATGGCCTCCTTGTTGCTGATGATCTTCTGGTAGCGCTTGATCTCATCAGGGGTTTTCATGCGAAGCTCACGCAGCAGTTCATCGATCTCATCCTTGTTCACAATGATCTCGGAATTGGACATGAATTTCGGCTTACAGTTTTCGATGTACTCCTCCAGTTCGTCTATTAGCTGCTCAATTCTGCTACTCATGGGCAATCACTCCTTATTTCACTTTCTTATCTTATACTTTTCGTAAATCAGCTTTCCCACAAAATCAGGCACACACTGGCTGATATCGCCGCCAAAGCTCGCAATCTCCTTAACGCTCGACGAGCTTAAATATGCGTACTCCAGGCTTGTTGTCAGGAACATGGTGTCCAGTTTCCCGTTTGAAAGCTTTCTGTTGGTCTGGGCGATCTGAAGCTCATACTCAAAGTCCGTTATGGCCCGCAGTCCCCTGACCGCGATGTGGAGATCGTTTTCGGCTGCATAGTCAATCAGAAGCCCGCTGAAGCTGTCAATCTTCACATTGGGAATATCCTTTGTTGCCTCCATAAGTATATTAACACGTTCTTCCACGGAAAACAACGGAGATTTCTCTTTATTATTCAAAACACTGACTATAAGACTGTCAAAAATTTCCGACGCGCGTCTGATAATGTCGAGATGTCCGTAAGTGACAGGATCAAAGCTGCCGGGATAAACTGCTCTTTTCATATTAAACCTCATTCCGACCCACCTTCTGTTCGGGCCATGTTTAAATTTCTACAAAGCTCTACCCGTCGGCAGCTCTCCGTATCATAACGTGCTTGTTTGTCTTATAGACCTTTTCTCTCTCAACCAGAAATCCCATGTCCTGTGTCCATGAAAAATCCGTGTGCAGGGCGGCTTCCACAATGATAAGCGTATCGCTCGTCACATATGGCTGAGCCTTTAATACATCGAGCGCTCTGACCTCATGTCCTCCAATATAGGGAGGATCCATAAACACAATATCAACATTTTCTTCACGGATTGAAGACAGTGCCAACGACGCATCCTGCCTTATTACTATAGCACGATTTTCAAGTTTCGTAAACGCAAGATTTTGCTGTATACATTTAATGGCCTTTGGACTGTTATCTACAAAATACGCTTTCTTTGCCCCTCTGCTTAAGGCTTCGATGCCGATTCCTCCGCTTCCGCTGAAAAGATCCACAAATACCGCCCCCGGGATCTCCCAGTGGAGCATATTAAAAAGCGTCTCCTTGATCCTGTCCGTTGTAGGCCTTGTCTCCATTCCTTCCGGAGCCTTAAGGGGCAGGCTCCTTGCAGTGCCTGCTATGACTCTCATATCCGCACTCCTTTCGGCGTCGTCTTAAGTGACCTTTGGCCTGGCGCCCTTGCCGTCCCTCTTTCCCGCCTTCAAATCATTTAAAACTATCTCCTTTCCCTTGTAAGACACAGACATGTTGTCAAGCACAAGGGTGTAATAAACGCTCTCAATCTCATCCTTTGCCCCAAGGTGCATACCTCTTACTCCCACTGCGCCCTTTTTCTTCTCCGGAATCTCGTCGAGCGAAAACCTCAGGAAATAGCCTTCCTTCGTCCTGAGTACAATATATCTCTGCTCCAGAATTGCAGCCACGCTTACAACCCTGTCTCCCTCCGCAAGCTTCGTGGCCGCCACGGTGCGCTTCGAGACGTCAAATTCCCCGCCGTCAACAAGCTTCATCATTGACTGTGCTGTGACAAACACAACCTGGCGCAGGTTTAATTCAGTCTGGCTTGTGACATAGACAATCTGTTCCTTTTCTGAGTTGTAGTTGCTGATATTGTCAAGCGGCGTCCCCTTGTCCCTGAACTTCCTGAACGGAATGTCAGCCGCCTTTACGGTGTGAAGCTGCCCGTTGTCGGTAAAGACACAGACCTTTCCCGTATTTTTGCATATAAATACAAACCTGTTCTCCGCCTCCGCAGCTTCTCTGTTTCTTTCCAGCGTGGCAAGGTCAACCGACTTTATGTAGCCGAAACGATCCACCAGAATACAGATATCAGTTTCCTCCGTCTCCTTTTCCCTGTAGACGGCTTCTTCGGCGTTTTCTATCAAAGTGCGCCGTTTCCTGCCGTATTCCTTCTTATATTCGTCCAGCTCGTTTATAATAACCTGAGCCATTGAATCTCTGCGATCCAGTATATCCTCATAGCGGTATATATTCGCCATTGTATCCTCGTGCTCGTTGATCAGGGCCTCGAGTTCAAGCCCGATCAGCTTGTAAAGACGCATCTCCAGAATGGCGTTTGCCTGCCTCTCCGTGAACATGAGCTGCTGAGCCATAATCTTTGACTCTCTGGACTTAAACTTTATGCCGTCTGTATTTCCCTCCGTGAGACATGCCTTTGCCATGGCGCGGTCCCTTGAGCCGCGAAGTATCTCAATGATCAGGTCGATGACGTTGCACGCCTTTATAAGTCCCTCCTGGATCTCCTTTTTTTCCGTCTCCCTCTCGAGAAGATTTGTGTATTTGCGCGTAGCGATCTCGTACTGAAAATCCACGGTGGCCTTAAGAATCTCCTTAAGCCCCATTATCTCGGGTTTTCCGTTGCAGATTGCCAGCATGTTTACTCCGAAGGTATCTTCAAGACGCGTCTTTTTGTAAAGAAGATTCACAAAATTCTCCGCATCCGCATCCTTTTTAAGTTCAATGACGATACGGATCCCCTCTTTAGAGGACTGGTTGGAAATGTCCGATATATCCTGCGTCTTTTTTGTCTCGACAAGCGCCTCCACGTCTGAGAGAAAGGTTGAGATGCCCGATCCGATCATGGTGTAGGGAATCTCCGTAATCACAACGTTTGTCTTTCCGCCTTTTGCTCTTTCAAACTCCACCTTCCCGCGCATCCTGATCCTGCCCGTGCCGGTCTCGTATATCTGCACAAGCTCATCCTTGTTTATGACTATTCCGCCTGTGGGAAAATCGGGTCCCTTTATATAGCGCATAAGCTCCTGTGTGGTGATGTTTTCATTCTGCATATAAGCCTTCATGGCGTCTATGACCTCGCACAGATTATGCGGCGGCGTGCTGGTTGTCATGCCAACCGCGATGCCCTCTGAGCCGTTTACGAGGAAATTCGGGATCTTTACAGGCAGGACGGATGGCTCCTTTTCCGTCTCGTCAAAGTTCGGGACAAAATCAACCACGTCCTTGTCAAGATCACCCAGAAATACCTCCTGAGTAACCTTATTAAGCCTCGCCTCCGTGTAACGCATCGCCGCCGCGGAGTCGCCCTCGATGTTGCCGAAATTTCCGTGACCGTCTATCAGTGCAAGACCCTTTTTAAAATCCTGGCTCATGACCACAAGCGAATCATAAATGGAGCTGTCGCCGTGAGGATGGTATTTACCCATTGTATCTCCCACGATCCTGGCGCTCTTTCTGTAGGGGCGGTCATAGCGGATCCCAAGCTCGTACATGTCGTAGAGCACTCTGCGCTGCACGGGCTTTAAGCCGTCTCTGACATCAGGAAGCGCCCTGGCTATGATGACGCTCATAGCGTAATCAATGAACGCTTTCTGCATTTCCTCTGAGTATTCGGTTTTTATGATCCTGCTGTCGTCCATACATATATCTCCATATCCAAGGCGAATTAATTCGCCTTTGAGCGTTTTACGCCTGCATGTCAAGCTCCGCGTCCTGAGCGTGGTCGTAGATAAAGGCTTTTCGAGGCGGGACATCCGTTCCCATCAAAAGCTCGGTGATTTCGGTCGCCATGCGGGCATCCTCAATTTCCACCTGCTTCATCCATCTCGTTTCAGGGTTTAACGTTGTCTCCCATAACTGCTCGGCGTCCATTTCGCCCAGTCCCTTGTAGCGCTGAAGCGTAAAGGCTCCCTTATGGGTTTTTCTGTATTTTTCAAGCGCCTTGTCGTCGTAGAGGTATTCCTCTTTTCCCCTTGCGGGCATGACTTTATAAAGCGGCGGCATGGCGATGTAGACGTGTCCCTCAAAGATCAGCTCGGGCATGAAACGGTAAAACAGAGTCAAAAGCAGAGTCGAAATATGCGCTCCGTCCACATCCGCATCTGCCATTATCACAATCTTGTCATAGCGCAGCTTCGTGATGTCGAAATCGTTGCCGTACCCTTCCGAAAATCCGCATCCGAAAGCGTTTATCATCGCCTTTATTTCCCTGTTTGCAAGAATCTTGTCGATGCTCGCCTTCTCAACGTTTAAAATTTTGCCCCTTATCGGGAGAATTGCCTGGTACATGCGGTTGCGCGCAGTCTTTGCGCTGCCTCCCGCGGAATCCCCCTCCACAATGAAGATCTCGCACTTGGAGGGATCCTTGGATTCGCAGTTTGCCAGCTTTCCGTTGGAGTCAAAGGAGAATTTCTGCTTTGTCAGAAGATTGGTCTTCGCCCTCTCTTCCGTCTTTCTGATCTTTGCTGCCTTTTCCGCACAGCCTATAATGCTTTTTAAGGTCTCAAGGTTTCTGTCAAAAATTCTTACTACCTCGTCGCCTGTGACCTTGCCGACCGCCTTTGCGGCATCCTGATTGTCAAGCTTTGTCTTTGTCTGCCCCTCGAATCTCGGGTCGGGATGCTTTATCGACACCACGGCTGTCATGCCGTTTCTCACATCCGCTCCTGTAAAGTTTACGTCCTTTTCCTTGAGGATCCCAAGCTCTCTTGCGTAGGTGTTGATAACGTTTGTAAACGTGGTCTTAAAGCCCGTAAGGTGTGTTCCGCCCTCGGAATTATAGATATTGTTGCAGAAGCCCAGCACGTTCTCATGGAACTCGTTAATGTACTGGAACGCCACTTCAACCGTGATTCCCTCGCTTTCCCCCGAAAAATAGATCACGTCGTGCACGGCCTCCTGAGACTTGTTCATGTCCTTTACAAAACCCGTGATTCCCTCCGGCTCATGGAAGGTTATAATCTCGGGCTCCTCCCTGCGCAAATCCCTGAAAACAATGGTAAGGTTCGGGTTGAGATAGGCGGTCTCATGGAGACGGCTCTTTACGTCGTCCTCCTTAAACCTTATCCTGTCAAAGATCGTATCGTCCGGCAGGAAATTGACGGTAGTCCCCGTCTCCTTTGTCTTTCCCTTTACAGGCAGAAGTCCGTTTTCCAGCTCCGTAACGGGATATCCGCGCTCATAGCTGTCCTCGTAGATAAAGCCCCCCGTTTTTACCGTTACCTTAAGCCGCGCGGAAAGAGCGTTCACCACTGAGGAGCCCACGCCGTGAAGTCCTCCGCTCGTCTTATAGGCGCCGTTATCAAATTTCCCTCCGGCATGCAGGGTTGTAAACACAAGCCTTTCAGCGCTTATACCTTTTTCGTGCATGCCGACAGGTATTCCGCGTCCGTTGTCGGTGACGGTTGCCGAGCCGTCCGCCTCAAGAGTGACGGTAATGGAATCGCAGAAACCGGCAAGGTGTTCGTCAACGGAATTGTCCACAATCTCATAGATCAGGTGGTTCAAGCCTCTCGTTGACACGCTGCCTATATACATACCCGGCCGTTTCCGCACGGCTTCAAGACCCTCCAGCACAACTATGCTGGAAGGGCCGTAATTTGTCTTTTCTGACATTTTAATCTCCATTCCAAGGCGAATTAATTCGCCTTTGAGCGTTTTTGCGACGGGGCGACGCGAATCTCAAATTAGCGTCTGCCATCAGGGCTCAGCTTCTCAAAAAATTTAAAGGTAAGCGGCCACACCGCCCCCGCAAAGACCACCATTACAAAGTATCTTACAAGCGCGGCGGGATATTCCGGCAAAACTGCCAGAAGCGGCGCTTTCAGTCCTGCCCTTATCGCAACGATAAAAAGGAGCCCGAGGACCACCTTGATTATCTGCGCCCACCAGACCGCATTTACCCTGAAATGTATATACTTATCGTCCAAAGCCTTGGCGACGATAATTCCGAGGAGACAGCCTGTAAGCGTATAGGCGTTTTTTACTCCTGACGCCAGGTTCACACTGTCGATATCGGCAGGAAAAGAGTAAAATTCGACAAAGCAAAGATACAGCGCAGAAATTGCAAGTGAAATTCCCAAAATTCCCCACATAAGGGAATTTTTTTCTTCGGCCTTCAATATCAGGGGGCGCAGCGCAAACGCAAGCGCAAGCGCGATCACAAACGAGACTCCCACATCAAGAGGAGTGTGGCAGCCAAGATACATCCTGGAAAAAGGTACAAGAATCAAAAGTGCAAGCGCCGCGGCCCTGACCGTTTTTTTCTTTACCGACAGGATAACACAGGTCATCGTCCCCACAATATTCTGCGTGTGTCCGGACGGGAAGGAATAGCCCGTCGCTGCGCCGCGGGCGCTCTCGACAATGGTAAACTCCGGATCAAGGACCCATGGCCTCGGGATCCTGAACAAAAGCTTTAAGAACTGGTTCAACACCGTGCCGAGGAAGCCCACCAGCAAAATATAATATCCGTCTCTCTTATTTACGCACCAGAAAACCGTTATGGCAAGCGCAACGAAAAAAATTTCGTCTCCGCACCATGTAATAAGCGACATGAAAAATGTCACTGCCGGAGTCCTGATACCTTCCAGCAATCTCAGAAAGTCCATATCCCGCGTTCCTTTTTCCCAATGTTTATATCTTTATTTTCTTGCAGCACGCAAATGCCAGGGCTCCCGGCCCTATATGACAGGCCACGCTGAGGGAAAGCGGATCGATATGGATGTCATAGCCCGGAAATACCTCCAGAATCTCATTTTTAAAAATTTCCGCCGCTTCGTCGTTCGCCGTGTGAGCTATCTCGAGCCACACGCCCTTTTCCTCGGTCATTCCGCCGAACCTGTTTTCGATATCGCTCTTGATTGCGTTTATCATAATGGATTTGCCCTGATTGACGGTTCTGGCCTTGGCGAAAGCATCCAGCTTCTCACCCTGGATCTGGAGAACGGGCTTTAATTTAAGGATTGTTCCCAGGGCGGCTGCCGCGGGAGTGATACGTCCGCCTTTTTTTAAGTAATACAGGGTATCAAGCATAATGTAAATACTGCTGTTGAATTTATCCTTTTCAAGGAAATCTTTAATCCAGGCGGCGCTTTTTCCCTCCTTCGCAAGCTCCAGAGCGTCAAGCACGGACTGTCTCTGTGTGACAGATATGCGCTGGTTGTTCACGACACACACCTTCCCGCCATAGTCCTGCGAGAGCATTAGCGCACTCTGGCAGGAACCGGACAGACCGCTGCTCATGGGAATATGTACTATCTCGTCATACTCCTTAAGCACGTCGTCCCACAGCTCGGTCACCGATTCCGGCGACGGCTGGCTCGTGCTTATTGAGGCTCCGGTTGAAAGCTTCTCGTAAAATTCCTGTTGGGTGAGGTTTATATCCTCATAATATGTATCACCGTCTATCGTAAACGGCATTGGCAGCACAAATACCCCCAGTTCCTTTCCCGCCGCCTGTGTAATTCCGCTGTTGCTGTCAGTGACAATCGCTGTTTTCGACATATTTCACATACACCTTTCCAATTTAATTAATCATACAAAATTACATTGACATCCTGCTTTGACTTCCGCCCTGCCTTATCTTATATGAAGGCGAAAATTTTTACCACACAAGGTTTATTTTATCGTCATATGGTTCGAAAGTCAACCGTATTGTGCTGTGCCTGAGCAAGATAATTCCCAAGCTCTCCGTTTTCCCATCCGTCAAAACACGGGTCCTTTTCCCACAGGCGCCTTACGGCTTCGTCCGCCTGGCGCAGGACAGCCGCGTCGGTGTAGATGTCTCCCAGCTTAAATGAAAATTCCCCGCTCTGCCTTACTCCGAAAAGATCTCCCGGGCCCCGCAGCCTTAAATCCTCCGCCGCAATCCTGAAGCCGTCGTTTGACTCTCCAAGGATTTTAAGCCTCTCCATTGTTTCCCTGTCCTCTTTGGTGCTCACAAATATGCAGTAGCTCTGCTCGCTGCCCCTTCCGACGCGTCCCCTTAGCTGATGGAGCTGTGCAAGCCCGAAACGCTCCGAATTTTCCACCATCATAACGGTAGCGTTCGGCACGTTTATTCCAACCTCGATCACGGTGGTTGACACGAGTACATCGATCTCATGGGCCGCAAATTCTTCCATGATACGGTTTTTGTCGGCGGGGCGCATCCTCCCGTGGAGAAAAGCCACCTGAATATTGGGCGGCAGGGCGCTCTTTAGCTTTTCCGTGTAATCCGTCACGTTTTCCGCGTCCTCCATCTCCCCCTCCTCGACCTGCGGGCATACAACGTAAATCTGACGGCCAAGCGCCGCCTGTTCGGCAATAAATTTGTATGCCCTCGCCCTGTAAGAGGTATTTACAACACAGTTTTTTATGGGAAGTCGCCCCTGCGGGAGCTCGTCCACCACGGATATATTGAGATCCCCGTACAAAATGATGGCAAGAGTCCTTGGGATTGGGGTTGCGCTCATCACAAGGATATGGGGATTCTGTCCCTTTTGGGCAAGGTGCTCTCTCTGCCGGACCCCGAAGCGGTGCTGTTCGTCAGTTACGACGAGCGCAAGCGACTTATAGTCTACCTTCTCCTGGATCAGCGCGTGCGTCCCTATCACAAGATTCGCTTCCCCCGAAGCTATCTTTTCACGGGCCTCACGCTTCATTCCGGCGGTCATTGAACCTACCAGCAGCACGGGTCTGAAGCAGACATGATATTTTTCCACGTATTCCTTCACCGTCTCAAAATGCTGCACGGCGAGGACCTCCGTGGGGGCCATAAGCGCACCCTGACAGCCGTTTGCCGCAGTCATCAGCAGGGCAAGCACGGCAAGTATG
>CANQSE010000042.1 GCA_947626405.1 uncultured Acetatifactor sp.
CTTCTGACGCACTGCGCCGAAGCTCTCTGAAGCATTGCCGAATTTAAAAGTATCAGGAATGAATCGCTTTTTCCATTACGCCCAGACCAAGCGCGTAAGGTCCCGTGTGTACGCTGATACCGGCTCCGATCTGATACAGCGGTATATCCTTTACGTCCATACCGTTTTTATTGAGAGTTTCAATCACATGGTTTTTGTACTCCTGCGCCTCCCCGATATCATAGCCATATCCTATTGAAAAGCTGTAACAGCCGCAGTCAAGGCTGCTGTGCTTTAGATAATCCACCAGAAGCTGCAGGGATTTTTCAGTGGTTTTTCTGCGGCTCCTGCCTATTCCGGACGGAAAGATCTCACCCTGCTTTAAGGTTATAACCGGTCTGATACCAAGCACGCTTCCCGCCACAGCCGCGACCTTTCCGATACGTCCGCCGTGCTTTAAATATTCCATATCGCCCACGGTAAAGAAAATCCGTCCCGTTACTTTAATCTCATCCAGCCTCTTAAGCGTTTCCTCATAGCCTGCGCCGCTGTCTCTGAGCGCAATGGCTTCCATCACAAACTGCCCCTGCAAAACTGTGTTCACCATGGAATTAACAACTGTTATACGTGCCTGGGGATAATCCTCCAAAACCATATCCCGGGCGTTTAACGCCGTCTGTATTGAGCCGCTGAATTTGCTTGTGATGCAGATGCAGATCACAGGGATGCCTTCCTTTGCAAACGGCAGAAACACATCCGCGTAATCCTGCGCACACGGCATGGACGATTTTGGATATACGCCCTTTTTGTCCACCATCTGCTGATAAAAATCCCTGACTCCGATCTGTACTCCCTCTTTTAAGTAGTTTTCGTCGTCAAACGACACGTAAAACGGCACCACCGTAACGTTTTTCTCTTTGGCAAGCTCTGCGGGAAGGTCGCAGGAGCCGTCGCTTACTATATGGAATGACTCGCTCATATTTCCTCTATTCCGCTGTTTTGCAGCTCTGTTATGTTTTGATCACGTTTAGAATACCATCTTTTTGAGGAAATAGCAACATTATTTTTGTTTTTTAAATCACATTTCGCAGTTCGACAATTATTTCTTGTGGTTTTTGATACTACATCTTCCCTATAATACTTCCTTGTAAACCCTGAGCACATTTTTCAGAAAAATCCTGTCAAGCTGTCCCTCCGTAAAGCCGCCCGCCTTAAGTCCCTCCCAGAGACGATCCATGCTCTGGGCTCCCGGGAGATCCTCGTTTGTTTCGATGCCGTCAAAATCGCTTCCCAGTCCCAGGACTTCAATTCCTCCCACATTGCAGATATGCTTTGCATGGCGTACCAGAGCTGCCACCATATCGGTATTTTCTCCCTCCCCCGCAACATTATCCAGAAATCCGGCATAAAAATTAAGCCCCATAACGCCGCCCCTTTCCGCCAGCTTCCTTATCATAGGGTCGGTAAGATTCCTCATTTTGGGACATATCTCTCTTGCGTTTGAATGACTGGCGACAAAGGGCTTTTTTGTCACTTCGCAGACATCGTAAAACCCCTCGTCCGATAAATGGGACACATCCGGAATCATTCCCAGCTTTTCCATCTCTGCGACAAACTCTCTGCCGCGCTCCGTAAGCCCCCGAAAATGATCATGCTGCCGGCATGGGACCTTATGCGAATCATTGGGCCATCCAAGTTCATTGGGATAGTTCCACGTGAGAGTCATCATCCTGACGCCCCACCCGTAGAGCTCCTTCAGCTTACCGACATCTCCCTTACAGACTGCTCCCTCCTCAACCGTAAGAAGGGCGGACATTTTCCCCGCCCTTTCGTTGTCCGCTATGTCGCCGTAGCTGTAGACACGCGCAATCATGTCGCTGTTTTGCCCTATTTCCCGCTCATATGTCTCATGCAGCCTGCACACGCTCTCCCAGGGATCAACGTCCTTTTTCATATGGACAAAAAGCGCAAAATTCTGGAGTACATAGCCCGAAGCCCTCATTCTCTTAAGATCAAGATGCAGCCCGTTCTCCCTCAGAGTTTCACGCCCGCCCTTTTCCTGCAGCTTCATAAGCTCGCTTATGGTATCGCAGTGCATATCCGCAATCTTCATAAAATTCCCCGCAACATGCAATTCGTTTTATTATATGCCGCCAGAGCCGGAATGTCATTTCCGTCCCCAGCCCGTTAAGCGTATGTTACGCCGTCCCAAGGCTCTACTGCGCGTCCAGATTGACGGCGTGATTTTTCAGATAATTCTTCCATATCTCGATGTATTTCCCTTTAAGGTGTACGCCGTCAAAGGTATATGAGGGCTCCATTCCCCCTGTATCGTCGCAAATCTCAGGATTGGCGTCAAGATAAAAAATTCTCCTGTTGTCCGCCAGCTTTTCGATCTCCTGATTGCGGGCAATTATTCCCTCGTTGTTTATATAGTCTCCCTTTTCTGACCTTTCAGTAGTCACCTTCAGTATCCCCTGGACATACAGTATGGCCTCGGGCTGCAGCTCAAGAAGCCGATCTACCACCTCTTTATACTTTGCCGCAAAGGTTTCCACCGTCCCTGTTCCCATCTCGTTTATCCCGACCATAAGATAAATCTTTTTAAAGGAGCAAAGCTGCAGAGCCTCCTCTATGGTAATCATCTCGCTCTGATCAGACACATACGCAACCTCAGCGTCAAGGAGCCTGTATATTGTCATTCCCTTGGAAGCATAAAAAGTGGAAATTTCCTGGAGCCCGCCGTAATCGTACATTCCCACTGTACGGGAATCTCCGATAAATACCGCGTCTGAAAAATAATCATCCTCCACGGTCATATAGATCGGATCCGTCCCGTCCCAGAAACCGTCCTCTGTCCTGTGAGACGTATTTTCTTCTTCCGAAGGCGCTGGCGTTGCAGACTGCTCCTGCCCCTCGCCGCCGTCCTCATCTGTTGCCGGCTGTATATCCTCTGCCGAGGGCTCCGGAGACTGAAGCTCCGCATCCTGCCCCGTCATATCGGGAGCATCATCCTGCTCGCTGTCCGTTATTTTTCCCAATATATCCTTTGCCTTTTCCGCCGACTGCACATAAAAATTCCAGTGATCTACGCAGGACATATAAAATATTCCGCCGACGAGCATCAATATCAAAAAAGACCATTTTTTTAACCTTTTCACACCGATCCCATGCCTTCCCGTTTCATGCCGTATTTTCCCGCCGCTTAAGACATCAGAAGCTGAAGTATCTGAAAGGGTTCTCACCCGATACGCTAATCATCCTGATACAGTACCAGAACAGCACCGTGAGGAGGACAGTTCCAAAAAAGCTGTCCTTTATGCGCCCATACAGCTTTTTGAACAGAGGAGTGCACGCCGCAAAACACACCAAAAACGTATACCAATACGTCCTGACAGCCCTGAGCCAGTCCCCGCTGCTCACCGATATCCCGCTTACCGCGCCGAACATCCTTCCCAGATAAATCTGCATCTGCGAAAAATCCGTAATGGCAAAACACATCCATGTCACAGGCGCCAGTACCCACAGATAAATGTGCGGCACCGCCTTTAATATTCCACGCTCAAATACCCTCTGCACTCCGGTTGCTTCCAGCAGCCTCTCCGCCAGAATCAGAAACAGCACCATCATTCCCCATGCCAGGAAATTAAGCCTCAGTCCGTGCCATGCCGACGTAAGAAGCCATACCACGGAAAGGTTCAGCACCGTGCGCATCATACCCCTTCTGCTGCCTCCCATGGGAATGTATATATATTTGCAGAACCACCTTCCGAGCGTTATGTGCCACCTGCGGTAAAAATCCCGAAAAGAGGCCGCCATGTATGGTTCCCTGAAATTTTCCGGAAGTTCAAAGCCCATGATCCTGCCAAGTCCGACAGCCATCAGAGAATAACCGTAAAAATCAAAGTACAGGTTAAGCGAATACGCCACAGCTCCCAGCCAGGCAAGGGGAGTCGAAATGCTCTCAAACCCCGCCACCTGCACATCGTTCCACAGGATTCCGATCCTGTCCGCCAGAAGCACCTTTGACGCAAGGCCCATGGTAAACAGCTTCAGCCCCTGTTCAATACCCTGGGCGGTAAACTCTCTCTCCCGCAGTTCATTCCCAATCTCTTTGTACTCCGTGACAGGTCCGGACACAAGCTTGGGAAACATACAAATATAAACCGCAAACTGTAAAAACGGGACACGGCCTTCCGTTTCACCCCTGTATACGTCAATGAGCCATGATACCGCCTGAAATGTATAAAAACTGATTCCAAGCGGGAGGACTTCCCCCGCCGTTCCCGCTTTAAAACAAAACAGCAGCCCGAGGTGGAAGACCACGCCCATTATCATTATATTTTTCCGTACCAATCCCGCCCTTTTGTGTCTGCGCTGTTTTCTGCCCTGCGCGGCAATTAAACGTCCCATGGCAAACGTGACTGCCATTGAAGTCAAAAGCAGCGGCAGATATATAAGAGCGCCAAAAGAATAAAATATCAGGCTTCCGATCAGGAGCGTAACATTTTTAAAGCGCCTGGGGGTAATCGCATAAAATAACAAAAATAAGGGGAAAAACAGGAGAATAAACTCCATACTGCTAAATACCAAGACTCATCACATCTTTCGCTTTTTATTTAAAATATATTCATACTTATATACTATCCTCTCCATTTACACTTTACAACTGATTTAATCTTAAGTTTTGCTAATAAACTTAACAAATCAGTGTCAAATATTTGTCAAATATTAAAAAGTAATTCACGGAATTTACAAAAGAATGTTTTTCTTGCGCCGTCCTCCCCCGCATGGTATAGTCGTGATATAGAAATAGAAAGGACGCGGACTATGAAAGAACAGCTATATACTATTCCACTTAACGATGCGGTAAACGCCGGTGACGAGTGCCCATTCTGTTATATTGAGCGAAGCGTGGAGCAGGATCTTCTCGATTTTGTACTCGGCAGCAGCGCTTCCTACATGGAAGCGGACATACGCGACATGACTGACCGCGCGGGATTCTGCAGGACGCATTTCCGTAAAATGTTTGACTACGGGAACACCCTTGGAAACGCCTGGATCCTCAAGACGCACTAC
Source organism: uncultured Acetatifactor sp. (assembly GCA_947626405.1). GTDB lineage: Bacteria > Bacillota > Clostridia > Lachnospirales > Lachnospiraceae > Acetatifactor. Next base: position 5,059 of record CANQSE010000042.1, read on the forward strand.
AGGAGAATGATCGGCGAGATGCAGCAGACCTTCGCGGGATTTAAGCCGGGCAGGACATCCCTTAAAGACAGGCTCAAAAAAACCGACGGCAGTTCAAATGCCATCGGAGCATGGGTGCGCGAAAAAAACGATTCCTGCTATATATGCAGTCAGTTTAAGGATACTTACGACAGGTACATGGACACCTTCTTTTACCTGTGGAAACAGGATCCCGATTTCCGCAGACGCATAAAGGAGAGCAAGGGCTTCTGCCTTACACATTTCGGCGAGCTGTGCGAGGCTTCCGACGCTAAGCTTTCCGACAGGGAAAAGAACGAATTTTATGAAACAATGATGCCTCTGATGGAAAGCAACATGCAGAGGGTTGCAGAAGACGTGGCGTGGATGGTGGAAAAATTCGACTACCGCAACAAGAACGCCGACTGGAAAAACTCAAGAGACGCCATCCAGCGCGGCATGCAGAAGCTTAAGGGGGGCTATCCGGCAGACCCTCCGTTTAAGATGAGTAAGTAGGTCCGCAGACGATTTTTTTCATCATGTCAAGATAACCGCAGATTTCGGAATAAAGCATTTCAGGCTGAAAGGAAGCGTCCTGAAACCGCTCGCTCATAAGCCCTTTCGCCGTGAAATCGAGCATTTTTCTGAGCTTTTGTCCGTCAATACCCGCAGGGAGCGCTGTATAGTCAACCTGGCTGTAAATGGCTTCAGCCGCTTCCTCGAGGGCGCAGCGCTTATCCTCTACGGAGAGCAGCGCCTCGCTGACATCCTCCGACATTGAACGGTTTAAAAACTGCTGCATGTAGGGATAACCACGCATGGCGTTCATTCTTGCGCGCTGAATCTGCTTCATCACTTCAAAGAGATCCTTTTCTGAGGGATCAACGGCGGTTTTAAACTCCAGGATCATATATCTCACGCTGTAGTCGTAAATAAAGCTGTAGACTCCGAGCTTGCTCTCAAAATAGTGAAAAAGCAGACCCTTGCTTATCGCCGCTTCCCTGACAATATCGTCCGTGCTGGCATGGCGGTACCCCCGCTGCGCAAAAATTTTCAGCGCGGCATTAATCATCCTGTCCTGTTTTTCTTTCTTCAGATCGAAGAACTTACCGTTCATCCCCGCCTGCTCCCCGTATTTCACCGTATCAACGGACAACTGTCATCACTCCTATTACTTTCACATATTAACGGGTTGTTGTCAATACCCTTGAATAACCCTTTTTCAACCGTAATCTTAAATTTTTTTAAATTACGCTCATATTCTCTTTTCTTTTTTGCAAAATAGTATTAAAATAGAGACAAATATCATCTGGTAAAAATAACCACCCGAAAGGAGTACGTCATGGCTAAGAAATTTGGCAAGGTTTTGTTCCTTACCGCCGCATTGAGCGGAGCTGCCGCTGCGGTTTACTATTATCTGCGGAAAAAGGATGAAGAAAAATTTATCTCCGAGGACGAGGATTACGACGACTTCGGCGAAGACCCGGACGATGAATCCGAAAACGGAAAGAAATACGTTTCCCTTACTCCCGACGCGGAGGGCTCCAAAGAGGAAGCGCCAAAGGAGGAGGCTCCTGAGAAATCCGCCGATGAATCATTTGTTCCCCTGGATCAGGTGGCGCCGCCGCAAAACGACAAGGATAACGGGAAAAATGATCCCGAGGTAGAGGAATTTTTTGACGAGGACGATGCCGAGGAATGATTTTTTACGCGTCATGACCGTCGGCCGCAAATGAAATAAGGAACGTTTCGGGATGATTTTTCCCGACGCTCCTTATTTTTTTATTTTGAGCATACCGCGCAAAACCGGTCGCCGCTGTGGCTGCGGCGCTTTTTTCCCTTTAAATTCCCCACGCTTCCTTAAGCCGTCCGATCCCTTCAAGGATCTGCTCCGTTGTCAGCCCTCCGAAGCCCAGAAGCACCGTGGCGGTTTTTGTCTCTTTCCCCATCATGGCGCCGGATACTCCGTAAACCCTCACGTCTTTTTCAGCCGCCGATCTTATCAGTTCATCCTCGCCGACCGGTCCCTTCGCCTTAAGCACAAGGTGAAGTCCGGCGTTTTCTCCGGAAACCGAAAACTTTCCCTCAAAAGCGGCAAGCTGCTGCAGCAGAAGGTCATGCTTTACCCTGTAGATCTTCCTCATCTTGTTGAGATGTCTCTCAAAGTAACCGTCCCTTATAAACTCGTTTAGTATGCGCTGATCTATTCTTGATACCGTACACGAATAAAACCCGCAGTCGCGCCTGTATGTCTCCAGAAGCGGCTTTGGCAGCACCATGAAGCTTACACGTATGGCGGGAGCAACCGATTTGGAAAAAGTGCCCAGATAAATAACCTTGTCCATCCGATCGGATGCCTGCAGCGCCGGTATAGGCTTTCCTCTGAATCTGAACTCACTGTCGTAGTCGTCTTCGATAATATATCTGTCACGTCCCCCCGCCGCCCAGCGCAGAAGCTCCATCCTGCGCCCGATAGGCATCACCACTCCCATCGGGAACTGATGCGACGGCATCACATAGGCTGCGCGGACCCTTTCCTTTTCCAGCGTATCCGTGCGCATGCCGGACTCGTCCATGTCCACGGTCACGATATCGTACGCGAAAGAACGGAAAATGCGGTACGACTGAAGATATGTGGGCGTCTCCATGGCTATACGCACATGACGCCCCAGGATCTTTTCAAGAAGCATCAAAAGATAATCGTTTCCGGCGCCCACTATAATCTGCTCAGGGCTGCAGTTTACGCCCCTGGCTGTGTGTAGATAACGGCTTATAGTCTCGCGCAGCCCGCAGTCTCCCTGAGCCTGTCCCCTGGAAAAAAGATCGCTGTTTGCACAGGTGAGAATGTTCTTTGTAATTCTTTTCCAGACGCTGAAGGGAAATCCCGACATATCAATCTCATACGGAGAAAAATCCCATTCCGGCTTTTGTGCGGGAGCGTCCTCCTCTCTCTCACCGGCATCCTCGCTCACCTGCTGCACGGGCATTTCCTCTATCTGGCAGATAAAATATCCCCTGCACGGCCTGGACTCGATATACCCTTCCGCCATTAGCTGATTGTAGGCGTAATCCACGGTGCTTCTCGAGACCTGTAAAAAATCCGCCAGAAAACGCGTGGAGGGGAGCCGCTCTCCCGCAAGCAGCTTCCCCTCCCTTATTTCTCCTCTTATATGCTCATAAATCTGCTCGTACAGACATGTATCTGTGTCTGTGCGCAGACGGATGGTCATTTCGTACATAGCTTTCCTTTTCCCAATATTATTACTTGTTTTTCTTTAATTCCACAAGCACCTGCTCCTTGAGATCCCTCGCCTTGTCCTTCATTCTGGGATTTGCCGCGGACGACGCGAGAACCGAGGCGATCATGCGGCTGGCCACATCGTACTTTTTCGCCTTTACCGCGAGCACGGCCAAAAGGTAATCCACCGTTACCTCATCCATCCCGCAAATGGGGAAGCTTTCATTCTGCCTGGCTTCCACAAAGCCCTTGTATGCGTTTTGTAAAAGCTCATCCTCCTGCTTTTCAAGCTGCGCCGCCAGCTTTTCGTCAGATGTTCCCTCCGCCTTAATGCTCTCCCTGTAGCCTCTTGTGACCCAGGCGGTCTTCAGGCATATATACGCCTTCTCGCTCGCCTTCGCCTTCTTCACCACGGCGTTTACCAGCGCCAGCTTGTAACGTTCCAGAGCTTCCTTATAGGTATATATCGGATCGTTGTATTCAGGTATCTGCACCGTGCTGCTGATCTTTTCCCTTATGAGCTTGATCTGCACCTGGGTAACCTTGTCAAAGAATCTGGTGAGAGCGGCATAACCGCACTGAGGGCACAGGACAACATCATATTTTCCGGGATCGATAATATCATATTTTGCACGCAGATCCATATCGGTTCCGATAAGCTTTGCCTTGCCCGACTTGACGGTCTTTGAAGTAAAAGACAGTTCACACACGGGACACGTATAGGTTCTGTCAAAAACGATGTCCTTTTCTCCGATCTGCGCCGCCGCTGCCGCCTTTGCCTTTAAATTCTCCTTCTCCTTTTCCTCATCCTCAAAAATATCCATATTTTCCAGACCGCCCAGTCCCAGGCCGCCCAGTCCAGATAACAAACCCATAATCAAAACCGCCTTTCTGTTTCTTATCCTGCTTCCGTCATGCTCCCTCTCCCTGCTTTGGGAGGACAAAGGAGCTCTTAAGCGATACAATTCTGTTAAACACAAGACTGCCTTCCACGGAGTCCCTGGGGTCAACGCTGAAAAAGCCCTGCCTTACAAACTGGAACCTGTCATAGGCTTTTGCGCCTTTAAACGCCGGCTCCAGCTTACATTCCTTCATCACCGTCAGGGAGTTGGGGTTTAAGTTAAGGCTTCCGTCCTCGTTGTATACGCCCTTTTCCTCGTCGATAATGTTTTCATACAGCCTGACCTGTGCCGTTACGGCGTCTTTTGCCGCAACCCAGTGGATCGTCCCCCTGACCTTCCTGCCGTCGGGACTGTTCCCGCCACGCGACAGCGGATCGTAGGTGCAGTGTACTTCCGTGACGACGCCGTTTTCATCCTTGACGCACCCCGTACACGTGACAAAATATCCGTTCATAAGACGCACTTCATTTCCAGGGAAAAGACGGAAATATTTCTTCGGGGGCTCCTCCATAAAATCCTCGCGCTCAATATAAAGCTCCCTGCAAAACGGCACTTCCCTGCTCCCCAGCTCCTCATTGTCCGGATTATTGCACGCGGTGAGATATTCTGTCCTGTCCTCGGGATAGTTGTCAATCACAAGCTTCACCGGATCGAGGACCGCCATATACCTTGGGGCCCTGGGCTTTAAATCCTCTCTGATGCAATACTCCAGAGCCGCGTAATCCGCCACGGAATTTGCCTTCGACACGCCGCACATCTCAACAAACATGCGTATGGATTCCGGAGTAAAGCCCCTGCGTCTGAGAGCCGCTATGGAGACAAGCCTGGGATCGTCCCATCCGTCCACAATGCCTTCCTCCACAAGCTTTTTTATATATCTCTTTCCCGTAACAACATTCTTAAGATACAGCTTTGCAAACTCGATCTGCCTCGGAGGGTTTGGGTACTCGAGCTCGCGCACCACCCAGTCATAGAGCGGCCTGTGATCCTCAAATTCGAGAGTGCAGATAGAGTGCGTTATGCCCTCAATGGCATCCTCCACGGGATGCGCAAAATCATACATGGGATAAATGCACCACGCGTCCTTGGTATTGTGATGGGACATATGGGCAACCCTGTAAATAACAGGATCCCTCATGTTGATGTTTGGCGAGGCCATATCGATTCTGGCTCTCAGAACCTTTTCTCCGTCGCCGTATTTGCCGTCCTTCATTTCCTCGAACAGTCTCAGGTTTTCCTCCACCGAACGGGTGCTGAAGGGATCTTCCTTTCCCGGCTCCGTCAGGCTTCCCCTGTACTCCCTGATCTGATCCGCCGAAAGATCCGACACATAAGCTTTTCCCTTGCGGATGAGCTTAACCGCCGCCTCATACATCTGTCCAAAATAATCGGAGGCAAAGAAAAGTCTGTCTTCCCAGTCCGCCCCCAGCCACTCTGTGTCCGCTTTAATAGACTCTACAAATTCGATATCCTCCTTGGTGGGATTTGTATCGTCAAAGCGCAGGTTGAATTTTCCGTTATATTTTTTTGCAAGTCCGTAATTTAACAGTATGCTCTTGGCATGCCCGATATGAAGATAACCGTTTGGCTCAGGCGGAAAACGCGTGTGTACGGTGTCGTAAACTCCCGTTTCCAGATCCTTGTCTATCATCACTTCAATGAAATTTTTTGACTCTGTCTCACTCATTTGGTTTGTCCAGCCTTTCCGGGCGCGTCATCCACTTTCCTATGTGCGTCGCCCTTTTCATCCGAAGCCTGTTGTGCCGCGCTTCGCCTTATCATAGCACAGGTTCACCGGATTTCGCAAGCGGTTATTTCATGCGCAGGAGCACGACGTGTTTCATACACAGGGACACGACGTAACAATTCAGCCACTCTGTCGTATTCAGCCCGGCAATGTCGATGTTCTCCTGACAGACCGTTTGAGCACGTCGGCACTTGGCGAGGTACTTTCGAGCCTAGTGTCCGTTACGTGCGAAACCGAGCG
>CANQSE010000043.1 GCA_947626405.1 uncultured Acetatifactor sp.
GCTAACGAAAAGACAGATTATTACAGTGTAAACTCAGACTTTTCAGGTTCAAGGACCATGCTTGCAGGCAGTCAGGAGGTTGTTGAATTTCGATCAAATTCCGCGGTACGTATCTGGTGCAATAACCAGACCTCAGATTTTGCCCCCCACTGGCACACGGCGCTTGAAATCATCATGCCGGCCGAAAACTGGTACGACGCCGTAGTCTGCGACGTTTCCTACCACATTATGCCGGGAGAGATCCTGATTATTCCTCCCTGCGACCTGCATTCACTGAAAGCTCCCGAATCAGGCACGCGATTTATATATATAATCGACATTACCTCTATAGCAAAGCTGCACGGATTCGCTGGAATACAGGCTCTCCTTACCTCTCCCCTGCACATCACCAAATCCTCCTATCCGCATATATACAATGATGTATGCTCCCTGCTGGTACAGATAAGAAACGAATATTTTTATAAAAACGACTTCGCCGAGCTGACTATATTTTCCCTGCTTCTCAATATGTTTGTCAAGCTTGGCGTAAATCACTTAAACAGCGTAAGTCTCTTTCCAAACACACGGCTGTACAAGCAAAAGGAATATATCAACAAATTCAACGATGTGCTCGAATACATTGACACTCACTACATGGAAAACTTTACCCTCGACGACGTGGCGTCTGCCGTCGGCTTCAGCAAGTACCATTTCTCCAGGCTCTTTAAGCAGTACACCGGATGCAGCTTCTGTACGTATATCTGCCGCTGCAGGATCAAGGTGGCCGAGGAGCTTCTTACCCAGCCAAACCTCTCCATAACGGAAATCGCAATGCAGTCAGGCTTTCCGAGCATTTCAACCTTCAATCGGGTCTTCCGTCAGCAGAAAAACTGTTCGCCATCCGAGTACCGAGAGAAAAACCACCGCTATCTCAGGAGGGCAACCTGACATCGATGTCGCTTTTCCCTGCTTACCCGTGTTGCAGTTAATTGACCTCTCAGTGTTCCTTTGCTTACCGGATTCCTTTCCCCTGCTTACCCGGGCTGCAGTAACCTGACCTCTCAGTATTCCTTTGCTTACTGGATTCCTTTCCCCTGCTTACCCGTGTTGCAGTTATCTGATTTCCCTGTAGACCTTTACTTTGACTTCCCTTTACCTTCTGCGTGTTCCTTTTCTTCCTTCTCTTTTGCTTCCTTCTCCTGAGGGTTGCTTATAACGACCTTGCCGTCGTGGACGCCCACGCTGACCTTGTTTCCCTTTAATCCGATGGCTTCAAGCAGCTCCGCCGGTATCTGCACGCGGCCGGCCCTGTCCACAATCGCGTATTCCTCCTGGGTGTCTTCCTTCCTCCAGTCTATGGAGCTCTCCTTTAAACGATCCGCATAAATCTCCTTCAGGACCCTCTCGCTGCTTATCTTTCCGTCGCGTATTGCGACCACACGTTTAACCTTTTTTGAAAGCGCCACATCGTGAGTGACTATCAAAACGGTCTGACCGCCCTTGTTAAGCTCGGTAAAAACATCAAAAATATAATCCGCCGTCCTCGTGTCAACGCTTCCCGTCGGCTCATCCGCCAAAAGAAGCTTTGGCGAGTTTGCAAGCGCGATGGCTATGGCGACACGCTGCTGTTCGCCTCCCGAGAGCATGTTCATACGGCTGTGCTTCTTTGCGCCCATTCCGACCTGCTCGAGAAGCTCCATTGCCTTTGCCCTGCGCTTGTGCGTACCGGAAAGGCACATGGGGAGCATCACATTCTCGATTGCCGAAAGGTAAGGGAGAAGGTTGCGCCCGTTGTTCTGCCAGACAAAACCCACCGTGTCCCTTTTATAGCGCACAAGCTCTCCCTCCGTCATGCGAAAGAGATTTTTCCCTCCCACGTGCAGCGAGCCCGCGCTCGGCTTGTCAAGTCCGCCTATCATATTCAGGAAGGTTGACTTTCCGCTGCCGCTGTTTCCGATGATTGCGGTCAGCTCTCCCTCCTCAACCTCCAGATCAAGTCCCTGCAGCGCGAGCACCTCCGTCTGTTTCGACTTATAAATCTTCACAAGCCCGTCGGCTTTTATCATCGTCTCAGGCATCTGCTTCCTCCTGTGGGAGCTTACGCTCTCCGTTTTCAAGCTCTATCATCATGTCTCCCGCGTCCATCAGCCCCACGTCGTGGGTAGTCATCAGGATCGTGAGTCCCTCCGTGCGGGTCAGCTCCTTGAACAGTCTCACCGCCTCTGCTGCCGTGGCGCTGTCAAGCTCCGCGGTGGGCTCGTCGGCAAGAATCAGCTTCGGTCTGTGGGCAATCGCCTTTGCAATGGCGGTTCTCTGCTGCTCGCCGCCCGACATCTCCGCCGGCATATGGTTGAGACGGTTTCCAAGGCCCACAAGCTTAAGACATTCCTCCGCTCTCCTGCGGCGCTCCTTTGCCGACTTTATCCCCGCAAGACGCATGGAAAACTCCACGTTCTGGAGCGCGTTCATGGTTGGTATCAGCGAGACGGCCTGAAATACGAAGCCCATCTCCTCCCTGCGCATCCTCTCACGCTCCCTCTGCGAAAGCTTCCATATATCCCTTCCGTTGAGCCGTATTGTTCCGCTGCTCGGACAGTCAAGCCCGCCGATGATGTTCATCAGCGTCGTCTTGCCTGAACCCGACCGCCCCTTCAATATTGTCAGGCTCCCCTGCGGCACCTGCGCGTTTATATCCTTAAGAGCCTGAAACTCTCCGCCGGCCACCGGAAATTTCCTGTCAACGTGGCTTATGTCAATCATTATATTATCCATCGAAAACTCCTTACCGCCATTTGCACCGCTTCCGGCATTATTCTTCTCCAAGCTTAAGTGCCTTGGTTACATTCATCTTAAAGATCAGAAGTATCAGCACCGCCAGACACAGCACCATCGCTGCGGCGATCACAAGGTACAGCCGCTGCATATCCTGAACGTTCATCACAAGCTGCATCGGAAGCGCCTGTCTCGCAGAGGCGTAAGCAAGCTGCAGGATCGGCACAAACATTACGGAAGTCAGCCAGCCGATGCCTATCCCCGCAAGGATTGAAAACACTCCGGAAAAGATCTGCTCGTTCATCAGCATGTGGAACAGCTCTCCCTTGTGCATACCGCTTGCCCTCAGTACGCCAAACACCATCTCCCTTGTGCGGATCGACATCACCCAGTATATGAGATATCCCACCGCGCACAGAAGAATGGTCACGAGAAATCCCATGGTAAGCACTCCGTTTGTACCCTGAAGAAGCGGATCCTCCACGGTATCCTTCACATCCGCCGCCCTGTCAACGTACTTTGACACCGATATGTCGTTTTCTTCAAGCCATGCGTACACATCCGAGGAATCATAGCCGTCTTTTAAGGTAAACCATATCTCATACGGCGTGACTCCCCATGCCTCGCGCAGCTCGTCGTAGTGCGCAACCACAAGGTAGTTGTCAAAGACCGCACTCTGCCCCTCGGCGTTGCTTCCGATATATGAAGGCAGATATCCCGGGAAATATTCAAAGAAATCCACAATCGTTCCCGTGGCCTTGTTGCCGTCGCTGTCCTGATACGTGATCTCGTCCCCTACATCGTACCCGAGCTGCCTGCGGAAATTCTCGGACACCAGGATGCCGTTTTTCACAACGGCCATCTCGTTTAATAGCGTATAATAATGCTTGCCTAAAAGATCCTGGGAGACCCATGTGTTTGTTCCGAAATCCTTTGTGTGTATTCCCAGAAGCTGTACGTCTACCTGCGTTCCCTGATAAGCGCCGGCCGCCGTCACCTTCACGGTTGAGTTTTCATCGTTTATGACCCTTGTATAACTCTTTGCAAAGTCCGCGGATTCATATTTTGTATAGTCAGGCTCGCGGTACATGGGCGCATAGCTTACAGACGCGCCGTTTGTCGAGGAAGCGGCGCCGCCCTTTCTCCATACCTCTTTGATTATGATTTCCGCTCCGTCGAGGTACTCCGCATTGTCGCGGGCGTTTTTAAGGATCGTTCTCGCAACGGTGGCGTGGTACATTCCAAGAGACACCGTCAGGATTAAAAACAGCATGATAAACTGCTGCTTGCGCCCGTTTTTCATGTTCTCCATAAAGGAGGCGTAGCTTGCGGGACGCCAGAACTTCCGCCCAATCACATAAATCAGGCGGATTATGTACGGCTGCAGCCTGAGAAACAACAGCCCCATACCGACAATAAACAGTGATGAACTGACATAGAGCAGAGGGTCAAGCGACTCGCCCTCCAGCACGCTCATTGACAGCGACGCGGAGTTTCTGGAAAAATTATAATATCCGTACAGCGACACCGCGATCAGTATCACGTCGAGGAACAGCTTTTCCCACAGTCCCTTCTTTTTAAGCGCTTTTTTCTGCTTAAGCTTCACGATGGTCAGACGGCTGTGCTTTATTGCCGGAATTGTCATCACAAGGAGCGTCACCGCCATGGCCGCCAGCGTATAGATGAGAGCCTCGCTGCCAAATTCAAGAGTAAGCTCCCTTCCGTTTCCAAACTCCAGGAAATTGCTTGCCGCTCCGAGGATCCTGCTGAACACCGCCCCGAGCGGTACGCCGAGAACGCTTCCAAGCACGGAAAGCAGCGCGCACTGATAGAGATAGAGCCTGAATATCTGACCGCCTGAGCTTCCCCTGCTCTTTATGACCGAAATCTCATTCTGCTCCGTTTCGTACATCTGTCCGGAGATCATAAACAGGAACGCGCCAAGAAGTATGAGCACCGGTATCTGCAGAATGGTGAGCGTAGCCTCGATTCTGGCCTTTTTCACCATATATTCCTCTATGATGTCAATGTAGGGATATTTGTTGACAATATTCCTGAACGGGCCCTCCTGGGCGAGGTATCTTGTCTCCCTCACAAGCTGCTCAAGCTGTCCGGCTTTTAAATTCTCATATTCAAACATGGGATAATATGTACAGCTCAATGAAACCTTTTGTGAGTTTTCGTCTGTAAAAAGCTGTCTGAACAAATCTTCGTTCATCAGGCAGATGTTGGTCATCTCCTCCGGTTTGACCTGCCAGTAAAAATCCCCCGTGTCAGAAGCGTCAAACACACCCTTCACGTACAGGCGAAGCGGTCCTCCGTCAGGCCCCTTAAACCTGCCGTAGACAAGTGTCTCACCCACCAGAAGCTGCTGGCTTACCATACACGCCTGGCTCACCACAATCTCCACGCATCCGTCCTGCGTAAGCCCGCTTTCAGAATACATCTCTCCGCTGAGCATATCGGCGTGCTCCGGCAGATTGGACAAAAAGCTCAGCTTCAGCGATATGTTTGAAGCGTCCGCCCTGTTTAACTCCGATACGGCCTCCGTTGCAGTCAGACTGTACATGGAGACAACTTCGCGCATCGTGACGCCGAGCTGGCCTTCCAGGCCGGATACCATATTTTCCACACGGCTCACCGTGGCCGAATCCGACGTCATGGCGGTGATGCCAAGCATCGTCTGCCACTGTCCCGTGCTTGCCGTCCGGTTTCTGAACTCGTCCTGCAGCATCCTGTCATACGCCGCCGCGCGGTACAGCGGAAAGCTCACCACCGTTGCGATCAACAGGGTGCTGCCAAGAAGCAGACACAGGTTGATCCATTTTTTATGCCATATTTTTTGCAGCATTATCTTAAACATATTTCCATTCCTTCCGAAAGTCCCTCAACCACCCAGTAATATCTGTTATCCGAGCCGCCCGCCACAAAGCTCTGGCTCACGACGCTGCCGTCCGGCTGCACTATGTCCACATAAGTGCCTCCCGATTTTAAGGACACGGCTTCCTTAGGCACAAGGACCACGTTTGACACGCTTCTTACCTTTCCACTTACATTGAAGGATCTTCTGTTCCAGAATCCGCCCGTAAACATTGCGTTAAACGCCATCTCAGGAATTGCCTGCGCCGGAACTGATATAAGCACCGACGACGAAGCCTCCCTTAAAGGTCCGCTTAAGCTTCTCTGGTTCAGCGTAAGCACCGTTCCCTGAACGGTTTTGTCCGTTCCGAACGCGGAATACGTAACGTCGAGAACGTCACCGTAATTCAACTGATGGTTCTCGTCTTCCACGACGACATAGCTTCTTGTCTGGTCGGCAAGGATACATACAAGAGCGTCAGAGCGGATAAGCTCCTCCTCCTCATAGGGCTCGGGACTCAGCACAACTCCGTCGATCGGCGACAGGATCTCGGTCACGGCTGCGTCATCCTCCATGTCCTTTATCTGCTTTTCAAGATCCGCTATGGTCTCAAGCATATCCTCTATCGCCTTTTCGTTTTTCTCCTCGCCGTCCTTCTTAAGATCCTCAAGCCGCTCTCTTTGCCTCTGCAGGTTCCTGGTAAGTCTCGCATATGCGACGTCGTCCGCGACGACCCTTATCCTGGCCAGGACCTCTCCCTTTTTCACCTGCTGGTAAAGCGTCAGCTCATATTCCGTAATGTAACAGGTTCCGTATTTCACGGGATTTGTCACGCTGATTGTATCGGGATAATAAAGATATCCGGTCGAGGAAAAGCCGTAGCTTATCGTGCCGCGCCCGAGCACCACTGTCTCATCGCCTGCCTGCTCGACAGAATCCGTCCTGACTCTGTCGCCCTCGCTCAAGCCGGAGACAATTTCCACGTAGGCATCGTCCCTGAAGCCTGTCTTTACAGGGGTGTAGACGCTCTCGCCGTCCTTCTCGACATAGACATAATAGCTCAACCCTTCCGAGTGGATCGCGCTGGTTGAAACGCTGAGCACCTGTTCCCTCTTTCCTGACACAACCACGATGGTACAGTATGTTCCGACAGGTATATCCGGAACCTGATCCTTAAAATAGAATGTGGTGTAAACCGTTCCGTCGCGTTTCTGGATCCTTGCGTATTCGTCCGCGTCCATAGGCTCATATTCCACCTCGAAACGAACTCCGTCTATCAGCGCATATACATCCTTTGCCGCCCTTATCGCGGACGCGCTCACAAACTCGCTCCGGATAAGCTTTCTGTCCAGATCTCCCACCGCCATCACCGGTACGTCCTCGGCTATATAGTCGCCTGAGTTAAAAAACTGAAGCGCCATCACTTCTCCCGCCATCCCGGACAGCAGCTTACTTTGGCTGCGCTGTTTCTTAAGGTATTCAAGCCTTGAAAGATTGTATTCGTGATCCATCTCATAGAGCTCGGTCCGCTGGCGCATGTTTTCCTTCTGCTCCAGAAGCGACTGCAGGTTGCGATGGTAAATCCCGTCCCAGTAGTTATAATCCCTGAGCCAGGACTCATACTCGGGATTGGGCTCCTGCGTCACGGTGCCGTCCTCCTGAGTCGTCTCCACGGTCTCCTCCGGCTTCTGCTCCTCAAAATTTTTAAGCACCTGGGAATACTGTGCGTCGTCGTCATTAAGATCGTAGAGCGTCTCGTCCGCCTCAGACATGTATTCGGCATAGCTTTCCTCCATATCCGCAATGGATTTCTCCAAATCCTCTATCTGCTGGTCGATGCTCTGCGTGTCGGTGTCGATAAGGCCCCCTCCGCGCGCGACATGCTCCCCGGGATATGTAGCGTAGTCCATAAACCTCTGCCCCGACTCGAAGGAATATTCCTCCACATATGGGCTTACGCTCGCGGGATAGGTCGTGATACTGTACATGTTCCTCAAAGCCGCCGTCTCGTATATCGCGGACACGCCCACGGGCTCCAGAAGCTCCACAGTCTCCGGCCCCGCCTCGGTCTCCGTTTTGCCGCAGCCGGCGCACGATACCGCAAGAGATCCAAGGAGAATCAAAGCAAACAGCCTGTTTTTCATTCCAATTCTCATCGCACAATGACCTCGTCCCCTTCTTCGAGCCCGCTTACAACCTCCACGGTGTCCGTACCGTAAAGGCCGGTCTCGATCCATTTAACCTCCCGCATGCCATCGTCATTCAGGACATAAACGTATGTCTTGTCGTCCGCCTTTTTCACCGCCCGCACGGGGATCGTCAGCACATTTGTCCTGCTGGCCACAACCACCTCAACGATTCCGGCGACTCCGACCTCCAGTGCGCTCGTATCCACACCGTCTACAACCATAAAAGTCTGCGTGTCTCCCCAGTCCTGCATGTTCCACGGTACGACCTCATAGGTTCCCGCCTGTGCGGCGATAAGGCTGATCGGAAGGCTCTCCCCCTCATGGAAAAACTCGGCGTACTCAGGCGACTCCGCCACAAAAATACACTGCGAATTATCTATGATTGTCATCACAACCTCGTCCTTTGCGGAGGTAGAGCCCTCAAGGTTCTCCTTCATTTTCCGCACTACTCCGCTCATACCGGCGTAAATGCAGCTCTGGCTTTTCTGTGTGCGAAGGCGCTCAAGCTCCATCTGATCCATCTCTATGGCGTCCTCATAGTCTTCCTTCTGATATTCAAGCTGTTTAGCGCGCGCCTCGATATTCTGATCAAGGTTTTTTCTGTCCGCCTCGCTCTGTCCCGAATAATACAGATAATTAACATACAGAGCCGAAACCGCAAGCTCATTGTTGATATCGGCATATTCCAGAAGCTTCTGATTCCTCGCAATATTGTATTCAAGCCTCGCAATGTCCTGATCAAGGCTCCCGTCGGAAAGCTCCGCCAGAAGATCGCCCTTCTGCACGGCGTCTCCCTCCTGGACATAAACCTTTTCGACAATCCTGCCGCTTACGGGAAAGCTTATCTCCTGATCCTCAAGCTGACGGTAGGTGCATCTGACCTGGCTTGTCTGGACAATATCTCCAAGTACGGCCGTCACCATCTCGTACGACTGCTCCTGTCCGGGCTGTTCAATCACGACAACCGGCTCGTCCTCCTCGACAGCTCCACAGCCCGCCGAGATTAAAAGCGCAGCCGCCGCGCAGCTCCCCGCAAGGCGCCTTAAGACGCCGTATTTCTTTTTACTTTCAATCATGTCTTCCATCCTCTCAAACACGCCTTCTCACCGGCGCCGCGGCCGAAGCCCCGGGGGCGAACTGTCTCAGCTTTTTAGCCAGACGCTCCCTTATCTCGTCCCTGTACTCATCCCTTACAAGGAAATAGATATAGGCGTCCTCCACGTAATCCTGCGGCATGCCGCGCCCCGCAATCTTAAAATTCACAAAACCTCTGTCTATATAGCTTCCGATTTCGTCGTTTGATATAAACGCCGGCCTCGTCATACATTCGGCGAAGCTCCTTGGCCTTGAATTGTTAGGACAAGGAAACGGCGTGTTCACGTCAAACTCAAGCTGGAGCCTTGACTGCTGTTTATAGTGCTCCGTGCGCATTTTGCACCCCGGGTAACATACCTCGTTTACAAGTATCTCGACCCGCGACGCCATCGGCTGCGCCGCTGTCAGGGCAGCCTCGTCGTGGTTCAAATCATAATCCAGGACGACAAGGAAATAATCCCTCTCAAGCTCCTCCTTAAGCCCCCCCGCCGTGACAATACGCTTTGTTGTGGAGGAAATAACAGGATACGACGGGTACTCGCTGCGGATATAATTCTCAAGTACCGCTGAGTTGACAAGAACCTGGTTAAGCCCGTTGTCCGCCAGGCGCATGATGAGATTGCAGTATGTGTCCTGCAGGTGCTTTTCTTCAATAAGGCAGTTGGTCCATGTAAATCTCACAGGCACGTCAAGCGAGTTAAACGCCTTAATAATTTTCTGCATATCAGTCTTTCCCGTTATGCCAAACACCGCCCTGCCGCCGTTCCATATAGCTCCCGGGAAGCTGCCGTATACGCTCCCCACCCTGTACCCTTCCCTGAAACGGTTCGGAAATTCCTTCATCAGGCTTATCAGGCAGTAATTTAATTGTCTGAAGACGCAGAATCCCGGCAGGTGCCAGTATATTTTTTTAGCTTCCATAAAATTCCTCCCGACATTCTTTAACGACGCCCTTTGACATTCCGAATTTTCCCCCACTGCTCTTTTTTTGCAAAAACCGTCCGGGAACCTCCGGAAAAAAGCCTGTATTCCAGAAAAAGGAGGGTGCCCGGAAAACACCCTCCTCCCCATGTTAACTGTAACAAATAATATAGATTTATTCAGCGTTCTCGGCTTCTGCCGCAGCAGCAGCTGCAGCTGCCTCCTCATCCAAAATCTCCTGAGGCTTCTCTGCATCCTCGCCGTTTGCAAGTGCAATGTAGTAGTTCCACTTATTTCTGATAGCCTCAGCCTGCTGTGCAAGAGAGTTGTCTGCATTAATCTTCCAGTAAAGATCATTACCAAGATCAATACCTGCCACCAGTGAATGATAGGTAACTCTACCATTGTTCATCAGTCTCTCAACAGTAAGGTCAACAGACTCGGTATCTCTGAAGTTGTTGTACTGGCTGTTGCGATAGTCGCTGTAATCCTCATAGCCGGGGATGGGCTCTGTCCATACGTTAAGGGCAAAAGCAAGCTTCCAGGCTCTGTCTGCATCGTAGCATGCAGGAATTACATAAACGTTGTCCTCGTACCAGTTGGTGTAGTCGTCAGCATTGGGTCCCTTAGGGAAGCATACGAATCCGAGCTCGTCGGGAACCTTATAGGTGCCGTCCTCGTTCAGACCGAAATCCTGACCTGCCGCATAAACCTGACCTGCAAAGAATCCTGCAAGGCCGTTCTGCCATACCTGAGCGAAATAATCCCAGTCAGCGCCTTCGGGCTGAGGATAATGATACTTGTTCCAGGTGTCAAACGCCCATGTAAGAGCGGTCATTGTCTCGTTGGACTCAAGCTTGTTTACATACTTGCCGTTCTCCATGCCTACGAAATCACCGTAGTTGGAAGCAACAGCCTCGCCGTAGAAGTTTACGTCCTGGCAGGTGATAGCCCAGACATCGTTCACACCGTCGTTATCGGTATCTCTTGTGATCTTTTCGCAGCACTCGACGAACTTATCCCATGTCCATTCGCCGCTCTCCTGCCATTTGTAGAGATCCTCAGGATCAATGCCGGCATCCTTGAGTACGCGCTTGTTAAAGTACATACCTCCTCTGGGCTCAGCGTAAATAGGTCTCATAGCGTTGATCGCGCCGGTAACGGGATCGGTGTACATCTCATGAACTCCGCTCTTCCACTTGTCCTGGCTGAAGTCAAGGCAGTCAATAGTTTTAAGGTCATACATAAGACCGTTCTTCATTGCCTGCTGAAGCTCGCCGCCTGTACGAAGAACGAAGATATAGTTGGTGTCGTTTCCGCCGCCGTTTACATAATCAGCATAATCCTGA
>CANQSE010000044.1 GCA_947626405.1 uncultured Acetatifactor sp.
GTGTGATTTTTTAGTTTGTAAGATGCCTTGTATTTGTGCGCCCTTTTTTAGGAATTAAAGCAGTATTTTTCAATCTACCCTCCTCAATAGAAAGGTAACAGCTAAACTGTCCTTTTAAAACTTTACCTTCCATATTTTCTCGTACCACTCTTGATATTTGAACGCATTTGTGCTATCATATCTTTAAACAAAAGTTAAAGGAGTAACAACTATGGCAACATGGACTGATTACAAAAATCATGGCAGGCAGACTAATCCTGAAATAGGAAAAGACATCGACGAAGCGGAAGCCGTTTCCAAAATTGTCGGCACGATGATCGAGCGCCGCCACTCTCTTGATATCTCCCAGCGAGGTCTTGCGCAGCTCTGCGGCCTGCCCCACTCTTCTGTGGCCAGAATCGAATCCGGCAAAACAACGCCGAACCTCAACACCCTTTTAAGGATTTTCCGGGAACTTGGACTGACTCTTGTAGCAGAACCCGGTTCCATTCCTCCGCCACGCAATTAGAAAGCAGGACTCTCTGCATAACTCAGCTCCTGCCCGAAACCGTTTTATCCATCTGGCAACGGATAATTACAGCCTGACTCCTGTCTCCCAAAGAACCTCTCCTCCAGCATCAAACACCAGCAATGATATACAGGTAAATGCAATTCCTGTACCTTGTACGTTTCCTTCTCCGGCACTTTCACAGCCACATCAGCCGTCTTGGCAAGTTCTCCGCCTTCGGCGCCGGTCAGACCAATTACCTTGATTCCAACGGCCTTTGCAACGACAGTAGCCGACAGGATATTTTTACTGTTTCCGGATGTAGAAATTCCAAGAAAAACATCCCCTTTCCTGCCAAATCCGTAAAGCTGCTGGGCAAATACTCCCATCCCGTCCACATCATTGAGATAAGCCGTGGTCAGGGCCTCATGGGCAACGAGTGGAATCGCCATCAGGCTCCGTTCCAGATTTTTTGCCAGATTTACGCCGCGCACAGGATCAATCTCTTTTAATTTTTTTCCAAACTCCGGTGACACCGGCCTTGGCGTCTTAAACCGTTTCATCAGCTCACCGGCAATGTGCTCGCTGTCAGCCGCGGATCCGCCGTTTCCGGCAATCAAAAGCTTGCCGTCATTCACATAGCATTCTTCCATAACAAAATAGGCTTGGATCAAATCCTCCCTGCAGTCTTTCAGCGCGGGGTATCTTTTCAGCAAAAGATCAATATGTTTTTTCAGAGAATTATCAAGCGTTCTTATCATATCAGGATTTCCTTTACCGCCGCCAGCAAGTCTCCATCGGTGAGAATCCGTTTCGTTCTGCATCCTGCCACTTTACCTGCTATAACATCGTTTTCTCCGTCACCTATCATCCACGACTGTTTTAGGTCAATATTAAAATCCTGTGCCGCTTGAAACAACATTCCCGGCTTAGGCTTACGGCAGCTGCACTGAATTTTCAACTCTTTAACTTCGCCCTCAAATCCACTGTCCGTGTGATGCGGGCAGAAGTAAATGCCATCGAGATAGGCGCCATCATGACCGAGCAGAGTTTCCATTTTATTATGTATTTCATTGAGTTCATTAAATGTTACCTCTCCCCGGGCAATTACCGGTTGGTTCGTTACTACAATAGTCAAATAGCCAGAACGATTAATCATTTTAATTGCTTCAGAGACAGTCGGCAGTAACTTGAAATCGTTAATATTTCTTAAGAAACCAACGTACTTGTTAATCGTTCCGTCACGGTCAAGAAAAATTGCTTTTTGCTTATTTCTGAGGTTTCCTGCAAATACCTTTCCGCTCTCAAAATCACGGCTGACGGCTTCAAAGCGCTCCGGCGTGCCCATATCTTTTACGTACTCTGGGCTGTCATAACAAAACATTTTTCCTGTGCCCGCAAGAGGCTTGAGCAAGTGTCGGTCTAAATCTATCTTAGGTAAGTTAAAGTCCTGCTCCAAAAGCTTCGGAGAAATAATGTGCAATCCTGCATTGACACGGTTTTTGTAATACTCTGGACGTTCATCCTCTTTGGCAAGCCATTTTTGCACCGATTTGTCGCTGTCTGCAATAATCAGACCACTATCGTAAGGATGGTCATTTGGATGCGTAAATAGTGTCACAAGACCGTCATGTTCTTCATGAAATGCTGCAAAACGTTTGAAGTCGACGTTAAATACCGCGTCTGCGTTCAACAGCAAAAAGTCTTCGGTAAGCTTGTCCTGAAGCTTAAACAGTGCTCCTGCATTGCCTAACGGCTCGGTTTCTATAAAGTAATCAATATGTACTCCCAAACGACTTCCGTTGCCAAAATACTTAATTATTTTATCTGCCATATAACTGACAGTCAGGATGATATCGGTAAACCCCTGATCCCGCAGGTACTCGATTTCATGCTCCATAACCGGCTTGCCGCAGATAGGAATAAGCGGTTTCGGGATGTCCGGAAAAAGTTGAGAAATCCGTGTCCCTCTGCCTCCGGACATAATAATTGCTTTCAATACGATCTTACCTTTCCAATATAGCTGTTTTGGTAACGGTTTAATCCGTCATCAAATTTGCAATCAATATTATCTATAGGCGCGTAACTCTCCGGTGAATAATAAATGACCTTTGTTCCGTCATCCTCAAATTTAAAGGGCACATGTAATAAATCTTTCATCGCTTCCGCTACATCAGCGCGATGCTCAGGTTGAACATAAAAAATCAAAAAACCACCGCCGCCCGCACCCAATAGCTTGCCTCCCAAGGCTCCTGCTTTTATTCCTTTCGCATAAAGAGCATCTATGTCTTTCGTTGTAACTGCTGAACCTGTTTGCCGCTTTAGCTTCCATGTATAATCCAGAAGTCTGCCAAAGTCGTCAAGATCCCCATGACTATCTATTAAAACATTTTCCGCCTGGTCAACAAGCGCAAGCATTTCCTTCAGTTGCGGAGTCCTGTCTCCGCATGTTTTTGCATTTGCCTCCTGCATCTCAGAAGAAAATCGGGTAAAGCCTGTAAAAAACATTATCAGATTGTCATTGAGACGACGCTTTCGTTCCGGAGAAATAATAACGGGTCTGACCTCATAACCGTCAGCATTGAAGTTGATACGGTTAAGTCCGCCAAAGGATGATGCGATCTGATCCTGCCAGCCGCCCATTTCATTACAGAGCGTTCTTTCAAGATATATCGCTTCGTCCGCAAGACGCTTTTTGTCCGCATATTTTCCCTTTAAGGCATAAAACGCATTCAACATTCCTACCGCAAAGGAAGAAGATGTTCCAAGACCCGAACGTGCAGGCAGGTCCGATTCATAGGTAAGACGGATCTCATGCATATCCAACATTTTCATTGCGTTGCGAATTGCAGGGTGACGAATCTCATCCACGGAAGTCACTCTTTCTGTCAGGGAATAGCAAAGTTCTGTTGAATAATCAAAAAAACGTGGCAAATGACGAACGTTGACGTAACAATATTTATCAAACGTCGTCGATAGCACAGCTCCGCCATGTTCCATAAAAAAATCTTTCATGTCCGTTCCGCCGCCAAAAAAAGACATACGAAAAGGCGTCTTTGTAATAATCATACTAAAACCTCTCTTATCCCCTTCCCTACCTCTTTCCCACCACCTCAAGTCCCACCTTCATCTTTACAATCCTGCCGAAAAACTCCACCTCAAGCACCGCCTGGCGGCCGTGGCGGTCGACGTACACTACCTTTCCCATCAGGTCCTTCAGCGGGCCCTCCATAATGATCAATTCTTTCCCCACATACTCGCCCACGCTGATCTCAAAGACCTTGTCCTTGTTGATGTGCTTTTTCAGAAATTCCGTCTCGTCGTCGTACAGCGGAATAGGCCCTTCGTCATCTCCAAGGAGCTTCGTAAACGCCGGCACACTCTTAAGCGCCCCGTACAGTCTCTCGCTGTCCTCCGTCACGAAAAAGATATATCCGGGGAACAGGACCTTCTGTTTTTTTACCCATGTCCCGTTTTCCCTCCAGGGCTTTTCGTACTTGGGAAGAAAGCACTCCTCATAGATCGCCCGATCTCCCAGTTTTTTGTCACAGATCGCTTTGATCTTTTCCTCCTGTCCGGTAGGGACCCAGACCGCATACCACATCTTACTCACCTTTCCTGTCGTACAGTCAAATAAACCAGGCTTCGCCATTTGCACTCCAACAAGTATCAGTCAACACAGGATCCTCTGTCGATCCTTCAGGGCGTGCTCCGCCACCCGCGCCGCTTCGGCGCAGTTTTGAAACTACACGGTATACAGACATCCTCCGGCAATGTGCCCTGAGCAACAGTTACCTTTAAATGTCCTTGTCATCATTACATTGCCCCGCTCCTGGCGACAACCGCTTTCACGGTTTTTGCCAGAATTTTAAGATCCATACGGAAGCTCCACTCGCTGATGTATTTCATATCCAGCTTTACCACTTCTTCAAAGTCCGTGATCCTGCTGCGTCCGCTTATCTGCCATAAGCCCGTGATTCCAGGCTTTGCGGCGAGCCTTGCCATATGACGCAGCTCATATTTTTCCCACTCTGCCACGGTTGGCGGCCGGGTGCCCACAAGACTCATATCACCTTTTAGTACATTTATAAACTGCGGAAACTCGTCAAGGCTCCAGTCTCTGATAAAGTTTCCAATCCCTTTTTTATATGTTCCGTCCGGCAGAAGCCTGCTGCCGATTATTCTGGGATCCTCGTTAAGCTTAAACATAAAGCCGTCTTTTATATTATTTTTTTCCATCAGCTCCGCTTTTCGCTTTTCGGCGTCCATATACATGCTGCGGAATTTGTACATTTTAAACCTTCTGCCGTTTTTGCCGACTCGTTCCTGGACAAAGAACAGAGGCCCCGGCGATTTCAGTTTTATAATCGGCGCCAGGATCAGCGCCAGGATCAGGGTAAACAGCGTGCCGATCAGGCCGCCTGCGATATCGAGGGTACGTTTCAGGAACATTTGTCCGTTAGTGGCATAATTTATGCTCGTCGTAATCACCGTATAATTTCCAAAGCGCTCTACAAGCTGTCTGCGGTTCACCGTCCGATCGCCGTCAAGAAGCTTTACGTGGACGACCACGCCCATCTCTGAGAAATTCTCCAGCAGTTTAGAAGGCTGCTCCATCCCCTCGGGAATATCAATAAATACCTCGTCCACACACTCTCTGCAGACATATTCCAGCACGTTTCCGCGGTCCGCCACAATCGGTATACCGGCGATTCGTCCCTCAGCGCGGCTTTCGTCCAGAAGAACCACTCCAAGGATCCGCAGATTTTCATAGGTCTGATTTTTGATATTGTCCAGCACGGCCGCCGCCTGGTCCTTTGTTGTCAGAATAAGCAGCGTGCGCTTCCCCTTTTCCATCGTTTTCCTTTTCAGAAAGGTTTTCCAGAGAATACGGGTAACATAGCCCGTCACTCCGTAAAACAGTCCCGTAAGATACATGACGGTACGGGAAAACGATGTGCCCTCCTGTATGGAAAAAAGATAAAAGGTTGCGCAAAGCTCCACAAGGCATACCTGCTTAAACGTCATGGCGGCCTCAACAAGGTATCCTCTTTTCAGGACATTCTTAAACATCTCCGAAAAGATCATCAGTACAACAGCAATAAGGGACAGTACCACCGCCATGTTGCGGTAGGTGACATGCGCGTAAAGAACCTCGAAGCCGTGACGCACGACATATGCCAAAAAGAGCGATATATTCAGACATACCAGATCCAACATGATAAAATCAAGATGCTTGACCCAGCCTTGTGAACGTTTCCGATACATATGTGCCCGACCCCTGTACTTTCTTTTCCGGTCTGTGTAAAAAATTTTCTTACGCTCAATACCCCCCCGGAAAATGGAGGGGTATTGAGCAACCACATGCTGAATGTTGGTTGACGGGTTCTAACCGCCCAATTAATTATGCATAATTAATTGTTTGTTTTTTGGAACAATAAAGCTTTAGTTGTTAAGCTGTACCTTCTTTGCGCATACAACCGCGCCAGCAAGAAGGATCAGCGCCGCAAAGCCAGCCACAGGTGCGCTCTCGCCGGTCTTGGGAGACACGGGCTCAGAAGCGGGTGCAGGAGCGGAATCCTGCGTTGTTGTGCCGCCGCCGTTGCTGCCGCCATTGCTGTCGCCATTGTCGCCGCCGTCGTTCGTCTCCGCCTTCTCTACCAGGAACAGAGCATAGTTAGAAAAGCTGCCGCTTACAAAGGTAAAAGAATCGTTTCCAATCGTAACGTCGCTTACAGCTTCCCACTTGTTACCGTTTAAGTGCATCAGGACGTACTTAAAGCCGTCCTTGGCAGGTGTGATACCCTTGCAGGGAACCGTCACGGTAACTCTTGCGCCTTTAGGCAGATCACCACCACCATCTGGTGTAACATTAATGTCAATAACTGTGATCAGCGTGGGAGTCTTGATCGTGCCAAGCTCAGACGCAGCGGCTTTGATTGCAACGGTCAGTGGAGCATCGGCCTTTGCTACATCGGCTGTAATTGTCTCCGTTTTAGCAGCTTCCTCATTGGCAGCTTTAACTTCAACATCGACCGTAAGCGGATTACCGCTGGCATCAAGTGCAAGTGCTGTCGTACCCTGAGCAGCCTGTGCAAAGTCCCTCTCCGGATTATCGCTTCCGTTAGCCAGTGCAGTCATGCCGAAGGTCAGTGCAAGCGCCATTGACAAAGCCATGAATTTTGAAAATTTTTTCATCGGATAATTTCCTCCTTTCCTCATCGTCATGTGGTTATATCAAGCCTTACGGCTGGATACCGGTTAAAACAAAACATCGGTGACGTCGTCTCTTAATCCGTCACTTTCTCATAAAAAACATTAAGAATCAGCTCATACAAAGCCTTTTCGTCTACATAAAACTCATCCAGGATTCCGCCATCCACGGTCTCTCCCGCCAGAGAATAAAACCGATCCGGCGAAAAACTGTAATCAAGGATCCTCGGGGCAAGGTAGCTTACCTCGTCCACCGTCACATCCGTAACCATATATTTGCTCAGCGTCCCGTACAGCTTTACCGGCAGCGTGATGTCCTTCTTTGTGGCCTCCACGGCCGCGACCGCATATGCCCGAAGATATTGCTTCTGGCGCTCCAGCCGCCTTCCGGCGCTGTTAAAACTCTTTGTGTCCCTGTCATGAAGATAATGGTAGGACTGGTCTCCCTTTAAAAGGACCTTATCGCCCTCCTTAAATTTCCATACATCCTCCAGCACCTCAACCTCAACGCCGCCCACGGCGTCGTTTATTAACGGGATCGCTCCCATATTTATCGCACAGTATCCATGTATCGGCAGGTCGTAAAACAGGCGGGAAACCGCGTCCCTGCTCCGCTCACAGCTTAACTCGGCCCCGTCGCCGTAGGCGTACTGCAACGTAAGGTGCTTTTTTTGGGTCCCGAAAAAACTTCCCGTGTTGGTGTATACATCCACATCCGCCATTGTGTCCCTGTTTATGCCGATGACGGTTCCCTCCTTTGTATCGGGATTAAGCACCAGCAGAAAGATGGCGTCGGACTGGCCGCCGTTTATGCCGGGCTCCTTTACCACCACCTCTCCCTTATTGTCGATTCCAAGGAATAAAAACGTCAAAATATCATCGTTGTAACGGTAGATGCTCCCCTGATAGCGGACATCTCCCTCCTGCCAGTCGTCCTCCGTCTCCTCAGGCCCCGCGTAATCCTCCGGCGTCAGACCCTCCACAACGCCTACGGCTTTGCTTAAGTCGGGAGTCTTACCCTCGTACATGCTGTAAAGCCTGTTGCGCCCCGAGATCTGCAGTCCCAGGAATACCGCGATTCCAATCATTATGAGAATGATGAGGACAATCGCTATTCTGATCAGAACTCTGAATATTTTTCTCTTAATTCTCATCCTGTTCTCCCGCATTGTCGTACGATGTGTCCGTCTCATCGGCCTCATCGTCCACACAAAGCAATACACCCTGTACCAGCCACCGCTTGTCGGCCTTTCCGGAAACGCAGGTGGATAACGTAAGGATCCTGTCTTTTTCCGTCACCTGTACATCGGAATCGAAATTGCTGTTCATGGAACGGACTGACATTACATCCTCAAGGTATTCCCCGAAGCCTTCTTCCGTCTCCGTCTCATATCCCGCAAGCAGATGGATATTGCTAAATTCATAAGCACCAAAAATTCTATAGACGAATACCTCGTCCGGCGTATAGACGTAAATGTACGGATTATCCGCAAAATATTCGGCGTCTTCAAATTTATGAAGTCCCGCGAACATGGTGCCGTTTCTCATGTTGTGCCCGTACATGACAGTGTTATGGTCCGTAAAATCTTTTGAGTTGGTGTTTTCCGTATATATACAGCCCGGGCGGCCCTTGGATCCGTCGATATTGTAATTCAGGTAATAACTGTTGTCCTCCGGATGCTGCAGCACCGGAAAATCAATTGTGGAATCCGGTATGTAAAGCCATGCGTAGATATCAGGATTGACCTGCTCTTTAAGGTCCTCAAAGTCGATTTCCTTCTCAGGGATCTCAATGCCAAAGGTTTCCTCCAGTATCTGATTTTTTTCTTCGAGGGTGAAATCCTCCCATGTCCTCTCAGGTTCCGGCGTCTCTGTGGGCGCGGCGTCCTCGCCGCTTTGTCCGGATGATTCGGATCCTTCCGGGCCTTTATCAGCCGGCTCTGTCCCCTTTGCCAGTTCCTCCAGATAATCCTCCTGTCTCCTGCTGCTTATCTTGTCTCCGATCAGGATGACCACCGAGATAACGGCGCCTGAAAGACAAAGAGCAAGCAGAACCTTCCATATTGTGTTTTTCTGACCTGGCCGGCGTCCTCTCCGGTTTTCCTCCCGATGGTTTTTTTCCGTTTCCATAAAGCATCCTCCTGCCCGGGCCACAGCGTGCGCACCCTGCTTTTGGCGGCTTTTTGTGCCCGCACCCTTTTGACGGTTCCGGTTTTATTTGTCCGGCATCCGTCCCAGGCTTTTACTCCCCGTATCTGCCGTAGTATTTTCCATAATATTTTCCGTAGTATTTTCCGTAATACTTCCCGTAATAGCCCTTTCCTCCGAGGTCAACCTTATTCAGCACGCATCCGAGGATCCGGCATCCGGCGACGTCAAGCTGTTCCTTGATCTTTTTGGCAAAGTGATAGCTTATCTCGCCGCAGGCGATTACAATAATGGCTCCGTCGCAGCATTTCGACACCACGGCGGTATCTATCACGCTGCCGAGCGGCGGCGTGTCGATTATGACCATGTCGTATTCTTTTCTGGCGTCCTCCACCATCTTTTTAAATCTTTTATTTCCCAGAAGCTCGCTGGGGTTAGGCGGAACGGGACCGCAGAAAACCATGTACAGATTTTTTACATCCGTGCTGCATAAAGTGTCCTGAAACTCGGATTTCCCCACCAGATAATTGACAAGTCCGAGACGTACCTTTCCTCTTTTATGCCGCTGGCGCATAACGCTCTTTCTCAGATCGGCGTCCACCAGCAGAACCTTTTTTCCCATCTGTGCGTAGGATTTTGCAAGCTCAAAAGAGATGCTGCTCTTTCCCTCGTTCGGCGTGCAGCTTGTGACACAGACCACTTTGACGTCCTCGCCTGAAAAATCTATATTTGTGCGCAGTGTTTTAAACGCTTCCCGGCTTCTGAAGTCCAGGTCCTCCTGCTTCAGTTCAATCTCCTGCATTATTTTGCCTCCATTTCGTCGGAAAGATCTTCCAGTTCTTCGTTTCCGTATTCGTTATCAGAATGTCTTTCGGCCCCGCCCGACCCCTGCCTGCCGTGGGATCTTGTCCTTCCCTTGCCGGAGCTTTCCGCTACAGGGATCATTGCAAGCGTGCTAAGACCCAGATATTTTTCAACATCTTCGGAGCTTTTGATCGTATCGTCCAGCAGAAACCGCACGGTCAGGACCGCTGTGCACAGAAACAGGCCTATAAGCATTGCCACCAGCGTCCAGGTCCTTACCTTGGGGCTGGAGGGACGTTCAGGCAGATTTGCCGCATCCACCAGATTAACCGCCTGGACATCTGTCACACTTGTGATATGCTGTGCGGCAATCTCGCGGATCTCGTCAGCCAGAAGCTTTGCCATGCTCGGATCCGGATTTGTCACCGTTATGTTGATGCTTCGGGTATTTGTCACCGTCTCCACATCAACCTGGTTCGCAAACTGTTCATACGGTATTTCAAGCTGATATGTTTCAATTGCCTGCTCCAGCACCGTCCTG
Organism: uncultured Acetatifactor sp.; assembly: GCA_947626405.1. Classification (GTDB taxonomy): domain Bacteria; phylum Bacillota; class Clostridia; order Lachnospirales; family Lachnospiraceae; genus Acetatifactor. The sequence continues at coordinate 10,194 of CANQSE010000044.1, forward strand.
CTCTTGATTAACAGCGCGTAGTCCATTGTGAGCTGACTGCCCAGCTGCAGATCGCTGTAGGTCAGGTTGCTGTTGTTTTCCTGTTTGCTCAGAATATAAATTGTCGTCGTGGACTTATAAAGCGGCGTCACGGCAAAAGTGCTGATCAGATATCCCGCAACTCCGGCGGCAATGCCGCAGATTATAATCAGCCACAGCCAATGGAGCAGAAATCCAAATAAATCCTTCAGGTCTATTTCTATCACGTCGTCATTTGCGTTCTGCATTGATTTTTCCCCTATCCTATCGTTTTGCACCCTATGTGTCCCCGCCCTCCAGCAGATCCGACACGGCATTTCCAAACAAAAGTGCGTCGGCATACTCGCTGCTGCATTTTTTGTACAGATACGCGGCGCACTTTTTCATGGCGGGACTTCTTCCCCTGAGATCATGGGCGTCCGTACCCAGGTAATCCGCCGTCTGCCTTCGTATCAGTCCCCTGACAAATCGAGCGGCGGAATGTCCGAAATCTCCCGTGACGCTGCCGGCATTAATCTGGATCCTGCAGCCCATTTTTCTGATTTCGTCGATCTTATCAGCGCTCTTTAAAAAGCATCTGTACCGCTCCGCGTGGGCCAGTATGGGACGATATCCCATTCCCAGCAGACTGTCCAGGGAATTGCGGATGTAGGAATACTCCTCCAGCGGCAGAAATTCCACCAGAACGTATTCCGTGCCGTTCATCGTCCAGAGCATCCCTCTGTCCAGCTTTTCCTCGAGCCCGCCGCGGTAAAAGATTTCCGTGCCGGGGTGGAGCCGAATCGGAATCCCCTGATCAATGGCCGCTTCCTGCAAAAACTCAAGCTGTTCAAGAACGGTCTGTCTTCGGGCGTGATATCTTCCCTGTTTATAATGCGGCGTGGCAATGATGTCGGAAATGCCTTCTTCCCAGGCCATGCCCAGCAT
>CANQSE010000045.1 GCA_947626405.1 uncultured Acetatifactor sp.
GAAAGCAATGAGATGACATTTTTCCATGTTGACCTTGAAAAAGGCACACTGATTATGAACGGGCCGCCTGTACACGTCGATGTGCCTAACTGCATTGTGTTTTACAGGCTTCCGGACTGAACGTGCAGGGCGAAAAGGTGACAACGCCGTTTTTTGATTGATGATTATTAATTAACGGAAGCAGAAGTTGCGGTAAAATTCCGTTAAAGAGTCCATTTTTGCCGACATGTTTATCATCATGGCATCCAGAACCGTAACAGCCGTCATACATTCCATCACGACCACAGCTCTTGGGACGATGATGGGATCGTGGCGGCCTTTTATGTTTATGTCAGTGTTCATGCCTGAATTGTTTACTGTCTGCTGGGTCTGAAAGATCGACGGGGTGGGCTTTACGTGCGCGCGTATTACAATTCTGTCCCCGTCGCTGATCCCGCCCAAAATTCCTCCTGCATGGTTGCTGGACTTTGTGACACGACCGTCATTTATCCTGAAAGCATCGTTGTTTTCGCTTCCCACGCGGGTCGAAACCTGACACCCGTCGCCTATCTCAACCGCTTTTACCGCGCCTATTGACATGACGGCCTTTGCCAGGTTCGCATCCAGCTTCTCAAAGACGGGATCCCCGATTCCTGCGGGAAGCCCATAAACCACACATTCCATACATCCGCCCACGGAATCGCATGCCTTTTTGGCTTCCTCGAGATATTTTACGGCTGCCTCATCTGCGATGCGGTCGGGCATGGCGGTAGGGGTGGTGAGCGCGGCTTCGGGATCAAAACGGTTCATGTCGGCTTCTATGGGGCCGATTGAGCGCGTGTAGGCGCAGACCTTTACGCCCAGCCGCTCCAAAATCCGGCACGCCACCGCGCCCGCTGCCACTCTGCCTATAGTCTCGCGGCCGGAGGATCTTCCGCCTCCCCTGTAATCCCTAAAACCGTATTTGCGGTCAAATGTGTAATCGGCATGTCCCGGGCGGTAAACCTGCGATATCTCGCTGTAGTCGCGTGAGATCTGTGAAGTGTTTCGCACTATAAGGGATATCGGAGCGCCTGTTGTAAGACCCTCAAACACTCCGGAGAGTATCTCCACCGAGTCGTTTTCAACTCTTGGAGTGGAGATGGAGGTGCTGCCGGGTTTGCGCCTGTCAAGATACTTCTGTATGTGAGCCTCCTCAAGCTCAAGTCCGGCCGGACACCCGTCTATGACGACTCCGAGCGCTTTTCCGTGTGATTCACCCCAGGTTGTGATTTTAAAAATAGTCCCGAAAGACGATCCTGCCATGGCAACCAATACCTCCATGCCGCCTCAGCGGCTTAAATATTTAGGCTTAAATAAATATGTATGACACAACACGATTATAGCTTATCGCTTATTACATTATATATAATGTGTGCAAAAAAACAAGTATTCATTGAAAAGTTTTGCCATGAATATCCAAATTTTATATTAAAAATTTTTGAAAAAAAGAGTGCATATTTTGAAAAAATATGATATGTTGTAATTGACAAACATAATTTTTTGCCTGATGAATTTTGTCCGATGATTTTTCAACGAAAAATCCAACTGAAAATTCAACGGAAAATCCAACTGAAAATTCAACGGAAAATCCAACTGAAAATTCAACGGAAAATCCAACTGAAAATTCAACGGAAAAATCAACTGAAAATTTAACTGAAAATTTAACTGAAAATTTAACTGAAAAATTTAACGGTAAAATTTAACGGAAAATAAAAGGACTGACGATTACGGAATGAAACTGACTTTGGAGGAACGCTTCCGCAGGAGGCTGACCAAATTTGGAAAAAAGAACAGGCTGTGCCGTTTCCTGGCTGTTTTGGCGCTTACGGCGGGAATGACGGCATTTCACGTCGCGTCCTATTTTGGCGGAAACGTAAAGCGTCTGTCAATGATGGCCATGACGCTTCTTATTTTTGCGGTTTACAGCAGCTTTTCCTTTCCGATTTTTTCTTCCGGCGAACCTGCCGGCAACGGCCTTAACTCCATCTCGGAGGAGGCGAAGGACATCGTCCTCGCCGAGGAGGTAGTGGTAGATCTCGACGAGATGCTGAAAGAGGAAGATGAGCTTATGAGTAATGAGGGCGGTATGCCCGAGGACGGGGATTATCTTGAGACGCACGGCGACTATTACGAACTGTACAGCGCTTCGGATATTCTGGAGGCCGCCGGAGACAGGCAGGGCAGCGCGAACAGGGATCGGGAAGACGCTGAAACGGCTGCCGGTGACACGGAGTTTTCAAGGGATGACTGGCGTCTTGTGCTGGTAAACAAGCAGTATTCCATACCGGAGGACTACAACGTAACACTCGGAGCGATAAAGACTCTTAAGGGCACACAGTATTGTGACGAGAGAATCATAGACGACTATCTCGACATGCTGAGAGCGGCACTGGAAGACAATGTGGAGCTTGAGATCACCTCTCCGTACAGGACCCAGGATTACCAGAAGATGCTTTTTAACAGAAAAATCAAGGCTTACATGAAAAAAGGCCTTTCATATATGGAAGCTTACCAGCTTGCCGGACAGGCCGTGAATGTGCCGGGCAACAGCGAACACCAGATCGGACTTGCGCTCGATATCGTAACGCCTTCGTATCACAAGCTTACCGAAGGGTTTGCGGAGACGGACGCGGGGAAATGGCTTGAGGAAAACAGCTATAAATACGGTTTCATACTCCGATATCCAAAGGGTAAGGAATACATAACGGGCGTGGAATACGAGCCATGGCATTTCAGATATGTCGGAGTGGAGGCCGCCACGGTCATTACGCAGAGGGGAATCACGCTGGAGGAATTTTGGGAGGAATTGTAAGCCGGATGTATGAGATAATAAAGACGGAGGGACGGGCGAAAAGAGCCAGACTCCATACGGTACATGGCGTCATTGAGACGCCTGTATTTATGAATGTGGGAACCGTTGCGGCCATAAAGGGAGCTGTGGCGACTTCCGATCTGGAGCAGATCGGGACCCAGGTGGAGCTGTGCAATACATACCATCTCCATGTAAGGCCGGGCGACGACGTTATTAAAAAAATGGGAGGTCTGCACCGTTTCATGTCATGGGACAGGCCGATTCTCACAGACTCCGGAGGCTTTCAGGTTTTTTCGCTTGCAAAGCTTAGAAAAATCAGGGAGGATGGCGTGTCCTTCCGCTCACACATAGACGGGCGAATGATTTTTATGGGACCCGAGGAGAGTATGCAGATTCAGTCAAATCTGGCGTCCACTATAGCGATGGCCTTTGACGAATGTGCGCCCAGCAGGGCCGACAGAGCTTATGTGCAGGCATCGGTTGAGAGGACGACGAGATGGCTTTTGCGGTGCAGGCAGGAGATGAAAAGGCTCAATTCGCTTGATGATACGATAAATCCGCACCAGCTTTTGTTTGGCATAAACCAGGGCGCGGTCTATGAGGACATACGCATCGAACACGCCAGGCGGATCTCGGAGCTTGAGCTTGACGGCTATGCGGTTGGCGGACTTGCCGTGGGCGAGACTCACGAGGAGATGTACCATATCTTGGACGTGACGGTGCCGTATCTGCCAAAGGACAGGCCGACCTATCTCATGGGGGTTGGAACACCCGCAAACATTCTGGAAGGCGTGGAGAGGGGAGTGGATTTTTTCGACTGCGTATACCCCAGCAGGAACGGCCGGCACGGACATCTGTACACAAACAGGGGAAAAATCAATCTTTTCAATGCAAAGTACGAGCTTGACGACAGACCCATAGAGGAAGGATGCGGGTGTCCGGCATGCAGAAGATATTCCCGGGCTTATATAAGGCATCTTTTAAAGGCAAAGGAGATGCTCGGCCTCAGGCTCTGTGTGCTGCACAATCTGTATTTTTACAACACGATGATGACTGAGATCAGGGATGCGCTCGATAGAGGGAGCTTCGCCGCGTATAAAAAGAAAAAGCTTGACGGGTTAAACGGTGACGGGCAGGAGTAAAAACGCTCAAGGCGAATTTGAGATTCGCGTCGCCACGTCGCGTAAGAACGCTCAAAGGCGAATTAATTCGCCTTGTAATGGAGATTAATATGAAAAGTTTATAAAATGCTTGCCTGTAGCTGTTTTTTTGTGTATCATGTTTATTTGAGATAAGCTAAGGGCATTTGTGCCGGAACGGAGGGAAAAATGGGAATTTTATTGGAACAGGCGGCTGATACGGCGGCTCAGTCTACGGGCGCTGCCGGGGCAAGCCTGATCAGCGTAATTTTAATCTATGCGGTGGTGATCGGAGCCATGTGGTTTTTCTTCATGCGGCCGCAGAGCAAGGAAAAGAAGCGTGTGGCGGCAATGCTTGCGGCGCTTGAGGTCGGGGACAGTGTTCAGACCACATCAGGTTTTTACGGCACGGTCATCGATATTGTTGACAACGATACTGTCATTGTGGAGTTTGGCGGAAACAGAAACTGCCGTATTCCAATGGACAAAGCTGCCATAAGCAAGGTGGAAAAGCCCAGCGAGTAAGTGAAAATCGGAAACTCTGCCGATAAAATGGACAGACGACGCTTGCGCGTCGCTTCCTTTTCTGCGCTTCTGGCATAGTGAAAACAGCGTCGGAACCGTACGTGAGATTGCGGTTTCGACGTTTTTTTGCCTTTGTATAATATTCTTATGTGACACTGGATAAATTTACTTTAAGTAACTGTTGAAATTTGCGGCATTATCCGTTATCATAGAAACAGCGGCCGTTTGTGTCGAAACAGAAAGATTATAAAGGATGTGAAAAGGATGGAATTAAAGATTACATGTATTCCCGGAGACGGGATCGGCCCCGAAATCGTTGCGGAGGCAAAGAAAGTCCTTGAAAAGACAGCCTGTGTATACGGGCATAAGATGATTTTTACTGATATTTTGATGGGAGGCGCTTCCATCGACGTCCATGGCGTCCCTCTGACGGACGAGGCAATAGCTGTGGCAAAATCGGCGGACGCGGTGTTAATGGGCTCCATAGGAGGAGACACAACCAAATCCCCCTGGTATAAGCTCCCGCCGGAGAAAAGGCCGGAAGCAGGACTTCTTGGGATCCGCAAGGCGCTTAACCTCTTTGCCAATCTGCGTCCCGCCATACTCTATGACGAGCTGGCTGCGGCCTGTCCTTTAAAAGAGGAGATAAGCAGGGCGGGTTTTGACATGCTCATCATGCGCGAGCTGACGGGAGGTCTCTACTTTGGCGAGCGCAGAACAACAGTGGAAAACGGGCTCAGAAAGGCTGTCGATACTCTGACATACGATGAAAACGAGATCCGCCGTATCGCCGTAAAAGGCTTTGATATCGCCAGAAAGCGCAGAAAGAAAGTGACCAGCGTGGACAAGGCGAATGTACTTGATTCCTCCAGACTCTGGAGACAGGTTGTTGAGGAGGTGGCGAAGGATTACCCCGACGTGACGCTGGAGCATATGCTGGTGGATAACTGTGCAATGCAGCTTGTAAAGGATCCTGCACAGTTCGATGTGATTCTCACGGAGAACATGTTCGGAGACATTCTCTCCGACGAGGCCAGCATGGTTACGGGCTCTATTGGCATGCTGGCGAGCGCAAGCCTAAACGACACCAAATTCGGGCTTTACGAGCCAAGCCACGGCTCGGCTCCCGACATTGCCGGAAAGGACATAGCAAACCCTATCGCCACGGTTTTAAGCGCCGCCATGATGCTGCGCTACAGCTTCGACCTGGACAGGGAGGCTGACGCCGTGGAAGCCGCGGTTAAGCAGGTGCTGAAGGACGGCTACCGCACGGGCGACATCATGTCGGCCGGATGCAGAAAAGTGGGCTGCAGTGAAATGGGAAGCCTGCTGGCTGAGAGGATCTCGTGACAGCGTTACACATAATACATATAAACCGGAAATGCTTCATAAAAAAGCGGAAAGAAGGATAGCAGTATGAGAAGTGATTCAGTAAAGAAGGGAACCGCACAGGCTCCCCACAGAAGTCTTTTTAACGCACTTGGCTATACCAGGGAGGAGAGGGAGCGCCCCCTGATCGGCATTGTCAGCTCCTACAACGAAATAGTGCCGGGACACATGAACCTTGACAAAATCGCGGAAGCGGTGAAAATGGGCGTCGCAATGGCGGGGGGAACTCCCGTCGTATTCCCTGCAATCGCGGTATGCGACGGCATCGCGATGGGGCATGTGGGCATGAAATACTCCCTTGTGACGAGGGATCTTATCGCGGACAGCACCGAGTGTATGGCTATGGCTCACGGATTTGACGGCCTGGTCTGCATACCGAACTGTGACAAGAACGTGCCGGGCCTTCTGATGGCTGCGGCAAGGGTCAATATCCCGACCATCTTTGTCTCAGGCGGTCCGATGCTCGCTGGAAGAATTGACGGCCACAAGACTTCGCTCTCTTCCATGTTTGAAGCCGTGGGAAGCGTGGCGGCAGGGAAAATGACAATGGAGGAGCTGTGTGAATACGAGGAAAAGGTGTGTCCTACCTGCGGATCCTGTTCCGGAATGTACACTGCAAACTCCATGAACTGCCTTACTGAAGCTATCGGCATGGGCTTAAAGGGAAACGGGACCATACCGGCGGTATACTCCGAGAGGATCAGGCTTGCAAAGCACGCGGGCATGAAGATAATGGAATTGGTGGAAAAGGATATAAAGCCTCGGGATATTATGACCGAAAAGGCGTTTTTAAACGCTCTCACTGTGGATATGGCGCTCGGATGCTCCACAAATTCCATGCTGCATCTGCCGGCCATCGCAAGAGAGGCCGGCGTGGACTTAAATCTTGACATAGCAAACGAGCTGTCCGCAAAGACCCCGAACCTCTGCCATCTCGCTCCGGCAGGACCAACCTATATAGAAGATCTGAACGAAGCCGGCGGCGTGTACGCAGTGATGAACGAGCTTTCCAAAAAGAACCTTTTAAATCTCGACTGTATGACCGTAAACGGCACAACCATCGGTGAAAATATAAAGGACTGCGTAAACAAGAATCCCGAAGTCATACGGCCTGTGGAAAATCCGTATTCCGAGACCGGAGGAATCGCTATACTGCGCGGCAATCTTGCGCCCGACAGCGGCGTGGTGAAGCGCTCCGCCGTAGTGCCCGAGATGCTGGTGCATCAGGGCCCCGCAAGGGTGTTTGACTGCGAGGAGGACGCAATCGAAGCCATCAAGGGCGGAAAGATCGTGGCAGGAGACGTGGTTGTGATACGCTACGAAGGACCCAAAGGCGGTCCCGGCATGAGAGAGATGCTGAATCCCACCTCCGCGATTGCGGGTATGGGCCTGGGCTCAAGCGTGGCGCTGATCACTGACGGCCGTTTCTCAGGAGCATCCAGAGGCGCTTCCATCGGCCATGTATCGCCTGAAGCTGCCGTGGGCGGGCCTATCGCTTTGGTGGAGGAAGGTGACATCATCAGTATCAATATCCCCGAAAACAGGCTGGAGCTTCTGGTTTCCGACGAGGAGCTTGCGGCGCGTCGGGCAAAATGGCAGCCCAGGGAGCCAAAGGTGACGACCGGATACCTTTCCCGCTATCGCGAGCTTGTCACAAGCGGCAACAGGGGAGCAGTGCTTGAAGTACCCTCCGGACAATGATCGAAATATCTGCACAATGATCGAAATATCTGTGAAAAATGCAGGTTTGCTGCCGCATGACAACGGAAAGGAAGTGACACCCAATGATTGCTTTTCTGATATGGATGGTTGTGGGAATGTTTTTTATCGGTCTTGGCATCCAGTGTCTGTTTGCAGGGAAACCTGTGGGCTTCTGGGCAAACACAAAGGTTTTTGAGGTAAAGGATCTGAAAACGTACAACCGTGCCATGGCAAAGCTGTGGTGTACTTTCGGGGCGGTGTTCATCGTCATCGGGATTCCGCTTCTTATGGAGAATAAAGCTTTGATCATAATCCCGATACTGGGTGTCATGTGGGAAGCCATAGCGGCAATGATCATCTATACACAGGTAATAGAGAAAAAATATAGAAAGCACTGACGGAAAAACCTCCGCGGATAAAAAAGCGCGGCGGACGGAAAATATTCCGTCAGAAAGGAGAAAATAAAATGCAGCTTACAGGTTCCGAAATCGTTATAGAGTGTTTAAAGGAGCAGGGGGTTGACACAGTCTTTGGCTATCCCGGCGGCTCTATTTTAAACATTTATGACGCACTATACAGGCACAGCTCGGAGATCAGACATATTCTGACATCCCACGAGCAGGGGGCGGCGCACGCGGCGGACGGCTACGCAAGAGCTACAGGAAAAGTCGGCGTCTGTATGGCCACGAGCGGTCCCGGCGCCACAAATCTTGTGACGGGTATTGCAACAGCCTATATGGACTCAGTTCCAATGGTGGCTATCACCGCAAACGTCAATCTTCCCATGCTGGGAAAGGACAGCTTTCAGGAGGTTGACATCGCGGGAGTCACTATACCGATCACAAAGCACAGCTATATTGTAAAAAATGTGGCGGAGCTTGCACCTACCCTGCGCAGAGCCTTTGAAATCGCCCGCAGCGGAAGACCCGGGCCCGTTCTGGTTGATATCACAAAGGACGTTACAGCGGCGGTGTGTGAGTACAATCCTGAAAAGCCTCCTGAGAGGGAGCGCAGCGTCTCCTACACTAAGGAGGAGTTTGAGCAGGTGCTTGAGTATATCAATCAGGCGCAGAGACCATATATATACCTGGGCGGCGGCGCGATCCTGTCCGAAGCTTCAGAGGAGGTGGCGGAGTTTGCGGAGCTTATTGACGCTCCCGTCTGCGACACGTTGATGGCTAAGGGAGCCTTTGACGGCACAAGTCCCCGCTATACGGGCATGATCGGCATGCACGGGACAAAAACCTCCAATCTCGGAGTGAGCCAGTGCGATCTTCTGATCGCTCTGGGCGCCAGATTTTCCGACCGTGTGATCGGAAATCCGAAAAAATTTGCAGAGGGCGCAAAAATTGTGCATATCGACATCGATGCTGCGGAGATAAACAAAAATATCCGTGTGGACGCAAGTCTTGTAGGCGATCTGAAGCTGGCGCTCACTCAGCTTAACCGGAGCATTACTAAAAAGAAGCATACCGAGTGGATGAATACCATTATGCAGTTAAAGGCAAAATATCCTTTGAAGTATGACGATGAGAACCTTTCCTGTCCTTACATTATGGAGACAATCGACAGGGTTACAAAAGGCGAGGCAATTATAACGACTGATGTGGGACAGCACCAGATGTGGGCGGCTCAGTTTTACCGCTATACAAAGCCGCGCACCTTCCTTTCGTCAGGCGGACTCGGCACCATGGGATACGGACTTGGAGCCTGCATAGGCGCACAGGTCGGAAAGCCTGATATGCTGTGCATAAACATCGCAGGGGACGGCTGCTTCCGCATGAATATGAATGAGCTTGCAACCGCCAGCCGCTATAATATTCCCATTATACAGGTGGTTATAAACAACCATGTGCTGGGAATGGTGAGACAGTGGCAGACTCTTTTTTACGGAAAGCGCTATTCACAGACAGTCTTAAACGACAAGGTAGATTTCTGCAAGGTCGCGGAGGGACTGGGCTGCGCCGCCATCCGTGTCACAAAAAAGGAGGAGGTGGCTGAGGCTCTTGAAAAGGCCATCGCAATGAAAGCGCCGGTGCTTATCGAGTGCGTGATACCTGAGGACGATAAAGTGTTCCCTATGGTTCCGGCGGGCGCGCCTATCACCGAAGTGTTTGACGGGGATGATCTGAAAGAAAAGACCACCTGAAAAATCTGTTGACGAGAATATGAATGAAAAACGAAGGTTATCAATTTCCAGGGTAATTATAATTGTTATTTTAACACTGCTTCTGCTTTTATTAACAGGATATCTGCTCCTGGCGTTCTACTATCGGGACGGGTTTGGACTGAATACCTGGATAAACGGGATATACTGCACCGGAAAGTCGGCGGAAGAAGTAAACCGAGAGCTTATGTTGAGCGTTGATGCTCCCGTGATAAAAATTACGGTCGGTTCCGGAGACGGCAGCGCGGTGGAAAGCGAGATAAATCTGGCGGATGTGGGCTTTGGATGCGATTATCTGCCGGCGCTTAAAAGATTCCTTGATGAGCAGAATCCGTATCTGTGGATAGATAATATTACTTTTCACAAAAACCATCAGATACAGCCCGATATCACATATGATGCGGAGGCCTTCAGGAAAGCGTTTGATGAGACTGTGGCCCCGTATTATGAACGCCCGAGTGGGGATTATGTGCTGAAGCTGGACAGCAGGGAGGGGTGGACGGCCTATGACGGGCTGACGCATCTCTTTGACGGGGATAAAGCCTTTTTATTGGTGCAGGAGGCCATAGCGCAGGGGCAGTACGAGTTTGACATTGACCGGATGGATTGCTTTTACGACATCCCCTTTACTGCCGGACAGGAGGAGAGGAGGGAGCTTTTCAAGCGGCTTGACGAGTTTGTACAATGCGATCTTGTCTACGATATGGGAGACGTACAGATAAAGCTTGACAGGCTGACGGCTTCTTATATGCTGCAAAGCGTATACAGGGAGGATATCGGGATGGATTATCCCGTGCTCGACGGGGACGGACAGCTTGTTCTTGACGCGGAGCAGATTAAGAGGAAAAGAGAGGAAGTTTGCGAGTACGCGGGGAGACATCATAACGGTGCCTTCAGGAGGTACGTACGGTACAACCCTGGACCAGGAGGCCGAGGTTGACTTCCTCATGGAAAACCTGCTTAGCGGGAAACTGCACGACGGGGAACCGGACATTCACGTTCCGTCTTATATCAGGGAGGGATATGTCCGCGGAAAGGACGACATAGGAGGAACATATATCGAGGTTGATATGACCGGACAGCACATGTATTATTATGTGGACGGTACCCTGGAACTGGATACGGATATTGTGACGGGGAACACCGGGCGCAGGATGGGAA
>CANQSE010000046.1 GCA_947626405.1 uncultured Acetatifactor sp.
GAATTACTGTTCTGACTAAGGAAATCTCCGAGCAGGAAGATCAGGCGGACAATGTGGACCATTTCATCCGCACGGTGAAGAAGTATCTCTGCCTGACGGAGCTGACGCCCGCGATCCTGAACGATCTGGTCAAAGCGGTCTACGTCCACGCGCCGGATAAGTCCAGCGGACACCGTGTGCAGGATGTGGACATCAGCTACAACTACATCGGGATACTCCCGGCCTCACTTTTGAACGACCTCATAAACGGAAACGCGGCATGACCGAAATCATGCCGCACTCCGAAAACAATATGAACTTGTTTTATTGGCCGCCGCCTTCCGGCGCCCTTTTTGCAGCGTTTTCAATTTGGAGACTGCCGTCTTTATTCTGCCAGAAGAAGCATTATTTCATTGCTTCTTGCGATAAATTTTGTCATGGCATCGGGAGACAGCGGCGCATGCTGGATCTTTGCCAGGTCGTAGAGCTGTTCGCAGATCATCTCCACATTTTTGCCGTCCTGGTGCTCCGTCACGTACTGCACAAGCGGATGAGCGGCATTTAAAATCAATGTCTCTCCCTCACCGTCGAAGCCGCCCATGTCCATGCCGGGCATTGAATACATCTTCATCATATCCTGCATACGCCTGGTTTCCTCCGAGAGCGTGAGAATAGATGAGATTTTTTTGTTTTTCAGCTTTTCAACCTTTATTGTCACCTTGTCGTTCTTCAGGGCTTTCTTCATAAGCTTCTTAATGGCTTCCGCCTGCTCCTCAAATTCCTTCTCGGTCTTTTTGGACGCCTTGGCTTTCATCGCTTCGGTCACATCCGCGTCGATACGCATGAAACGGACTCCCTCATTTTTCGATTCAAGCTGCGAAATAAAGGGCTGGTCGATGTTGTGGGTCAGTATAACGGCGTCCATCTTCGCCGCCTTAAACATGTTTATATACTGGCTCTGCTGCTGCTCGTCGGTGACATAATATATAATTTTTTCTTTCTTCTCATCATCGGCGTTTTCCGCATCCGTTGATCCGTCCTCTCCTGACGCGTCGTCCTGCGCCTGAGCGTCTCCCGATTCCGCCGCATCCTTTTTGTCGGAAACAATCTCGGCCTCCACTTTGTTACCGGACTCGTCAACCGCCGTTTCGACATCCTTTTTCTCTCCGTCTTCCCCTTCTTCCTCATCCTGGGGCCTGATCTCAAGACACTCCGGCAGCGTAAGGTACTTGCCCTCCAGGTTCTTAAACAGGATGTAATTATTCATCCTCTCGCAGAACTTGTCGTCCTTCAGGCAGCCGAACTTGATAAACGGACTGATATCGTCCCAATATTTATCATACTCCTCCTTGTCTGTCTTGCACATTCCTGACAGCTTGTCCGCAACCTTCTTTGTGATGTGCTCGGATATCTTCTTAACAAAACCGTCGTTCTGCAATGCGCTTCTTGACACGTTAAGCGGCAGATCGGGGCAGTCGATGACGCCCTTTAAGAGCATAAGGAACTCCGGAATCACTTCCTTAATGTTGTCGGCGATAAAGACCTGATTATTGTACAGTTTTATGGTTCCCTCGATGGACTCGTACTCCATGTTGATCTTGGGGAAATACAGTATTCCCTTCAGATTAAACGGATAATCCATGTTCAGGTGGATCCAGAACAGGGGCTCCTTGTAATCCTGGAACACCTTGCGGTAAAATTCAAGATATTCCTCCTTTGTACAGTTGTTTGGATGCTTTGTCCACAGGGGCTCCGTCTCGTTTAAAAGCTCCGGACGCTTTCTTATCTTAAGCTTTTTGGGCTCGGGCTCCTTATTCTCCTTATCGTTCTTGCCGCCGTCCGATGCGTTTTCTTCCTTCTTTTCGGCAGGAAGCTCCTCTATCACCACATCGTCTTCCCGCTTTTCATCTTCCTTTATGATCTGGGTTTCCTGTGTGTTCGCCTTGGAAAGGTAGATCTCGGTGGGCATGAAGGAGCAGTATTTCTTAATGACCTCACGCGCCTTGTACTCGTTGCAAAATTCAAGGCACTCCTCGTTCAGAAACAGAGTGATCGTAGTGCCTATCTGCGTCCTGTCGCCCTCGTCCATTGTAAACTGAGTGCCGCCGTCACATTCCCAGTGTACAGGTTTTGCGTCCTGTTTATAGGACAGGGAATCAATGTGGACCTCGTCTGCCACCATAAATGCAGAATAAAATCCCAGTCCGAAATGGCCTATGATCTGATCCGCATTACTCTTGTCCTTATACTTTTCAATGAAATCCGCCGCGCCGGAAAAGGCGATCTGGTTAATATACTCCTCGACCTCCTCCGCCGTCATTCCCAGCCCGTTGTCGCTGACGGTGATCGTCTTGTCCTCAGGACTCACCTCGACGCTGACGCGCGGACGGTATCCGTCCGGCAGAGTGTACTCTCCCATCATATCGAGCTTTTTAAGCTTTGTTACGGCGTCGCAGCCGTTTGAAATAAGCTCCCTGTAAAAAATGTCATGGTCGGAGTAAAGCCATTTCTTGATAATCGGGAAAATATTTTCGCTGTGAATTGATAGATTTCCTGTTTTTGCTGCCATTTTTATCTCTCCTTTATAATAATTCTGTCGCAGTTATACGCTGCCTGTAAATCGTTCAACTGATATTAAGTTTATCCCCCGAAATAATAAAAGTCAACACAAAATTAGCACTCATTATCAATGAGTGCTAATAATTGTGTGAAACCCCAGTGTTTTCAGTACATTCAGGCTTTCTAAAATTTTTGTAAACTGATGAAATTATCCTGTTTATATCATGAAAAATATTTTTTGTACACATCAAAAAAATCAGACGTGGTCAATTCGTCGTCATGCAAAAAATTAACGTTCTGCCAGAGCTTTTCATTCAGCTCCCTGTTTAACTTCTCCGCAAACACGTCATATTCCTGTCCGAAGGCTTCCCTGCGGCGCTCCTCCACAATCACAAGCTTGTTTGCATCCGTCTGCTCCCTGTCAAACGTGTTTATACATTTGATGATATGATACCCGTTCTCCGTTTCCACAACCTGGCTTATCTCGTCTGTCTCAAGAGCAAACGCGGCTTCCTCGAAAGCAGGGTCCATCTCGCCTTTCCCGAACGAATACGTCACCGTGGAATCTTCACTGTACCTGGAAGCCAGATCCGCAAAGCTCTGCACGCCCGACACAGCCTGCTCTCGAATGTCACATGCGCGCTCATACACGTTGCGCTTCAGATCATCCGTGTACGCCACACGATTTCCCGTGCCGTCAACCACATATGTCTTAAGAAGGATCTGCTGAACGGTAATTGTCCTGGCCTCGTCGTCGCTGATCTCGGGGTTAATGTCCTGGATGATATGGCGGTACACTTTATCCGCCATAGCATACTCTTTATACAAAACGACTATGGTGTCCTCCTGCACTCCAAGAAGCTCGATTTCCCTGTCGCTCAGAGTGTCAAAATACTCCTGCCCCGCCTTTTCAACGCGTGCCGTCTCCTCCTGGGTCAGCTCCACGCCCATGCTCTCCGCCAGAAGATACATTGTTTTGATCTGAGCGATCTTAGCCAGCACCATATCCTTTACATTTTCCTCAAGCGTCACCCCGTCCAGGGAAACATTCCAGATTTCAGGGCCATAGACTTCCTCGTACTGATTCTGCGTATTAGTCAGATATACCATAAATTCCGGCAGCGTACAGACGACGCTGTCAATCCTGAAAACCTCGTCGTCGCCAAAGCCCGTGGTTAGAACAAGCCTGGCGTTTCCGCATGCGGTAAAAAGCGCCGCAATCAGGACACACCCCGCAATCATTGTAAAAATGTGTTTCTTCAGATTTTTTTTACGCAGCATATCCATTCCTCTCGGTTTGACGTTTAACAGACTGACGCGTTGTTCCCTGTCTGCCTCTTTTTAAGCTTTTGATCTGTATTCACAAATACGCGCCGGACGACAGCTCAGTCATCCGGCGCACTATCGGCAGAATATGCTTAAACTACTCTATGACATGGATCCAGCCTGCAGGCGCCTCAATACGGCCCATCTGAATACCCGTCAGAGTATCATAAAGCTTCTTTGTGACAGGACCCATCTCGGTCATCCCGCTTGGAAGACAAAATTCCCTGTCATGGTCAACGATTTTACCGACCGGAGATATGACAGCCGCAGTGCCGCACAGGCCGCACTCCTCAAAATCCTTTACCTCCTCGAGATAAACCTCGCGCTCCTCAACCTCCAGGCCAAGATATTCCTTTGCGACGTGGACAAGCGAACGTCTCGTAATTGAAGGCAGTATGCTGTCAGACTTGGGCGTCACGACCTTGCCGTCCTTTGTGACAAACAGGAAGTTTGCACCTCCGGTCTCCTCAACCTTTGTGCGAGTCCCGGGATCAAGATACATATTTTCGTCGTATCCTTCCTTATGCGCGGTCACGATCGCATGGAGACTCATTGCATAATTTAAACCTGCCTTGATGTTTCCGGTGCCGTGAGGCGCCGCCCTGTCAAAATCGCTCACACGGATTGTCAGAGGCTTTACGCCGCCCTTGAAATAAGGGCCCACCGGTGTGCAGAGGATACGGAACTGATACTCGTCGGCCGGCTTTACGCCTATTACGGGATTGCTGCCAAACATATAAGGGCGCACGTAAAGTGTGGCGCCGCTGCCGTAGGGAGGCACATAGGCCGCATTGGCCGCAACAACCTTGGTCACCGCCTCAATAAATCTCTCCTTCGGGAACACAGGCATCTCAAGCCTTCTGGCGCTCGCTTCCATACGTTCCGCGTTAAGATCAGGTCGGAAGGTAACAATATGTCCGTCGTCCGTTGTATAAGCCTTCAGGCCCTCGAATACCGTCTGGGCATACTGTAAAACGCCCGCGCACTCGTTCAGCACGATATTGGCATCCTGTGTCAGATTTCCTGAATCCCACGCTCCGTCCTTATAATTGGAAACATAGCGGTAATCCGTCTGAATATAGCCAAATCCCAAATTACTCCAGTCAATATCTTTCTTTTCCATTGGTACTACCTTCTTTCCTGTTAGTTGTATTTGCCCTCATTATTATACTTTTGTGCGAAAAAGTCAATAGTGCGTTTTAAGCATACTAAGGGTTATTTTTTTCTCTCATACAGCACAAAGCGATAAGGGATATCAAAATATGTCAGTTCATCGCTGTCCGCCGTAACCTCCCACTCCGGATCACTGTCGAGATCGGGAAAATACGTGTCGGCCTGATATGCGTGGTCAATTCTGGTGACATGAGCCCTGTCGCAATAGGGAAGGAGCTGCCTGTAGACGCTTTCTCCCCCGACGACAAATATGTCATTTGTGTCATATTTGTCAAGCAGGCCCATAAGCTCCTCAACGGAATGAACCACCGTTGCGTCCTTTACCCTGTAGTTTGGATCTTTTGACAAAATAATGTTGGTACGGTTTTTAAGGGGAAGCCCCTGGGGAAAGGTCTTAAGGGTCCTGCGCCCCATGACTATCACCTTGCCGGTAGTCTCCTCCCTGAAATATTTCCGGTCGTTGGGTATACTTATCAAAAGCCTGCCCTGACAGCCGATTGCCCAGTTTGAATCCGCCGCAACAATCAAATTCATATCTTATCCCTCTTTTCACACAGGATCACGCCTACTGCCACTTGTCGCAGACAGAATTTATCTGATCGGCGAATTTTGCCAAATCCTTGTTTGCCATTCCGCAGCTCTGCTGTACAAGCGCCAGCAGCCTTTGCGCCGCCGTCTGCAGTCTTGCATAAACTCCTCCGGAGGAAGAAGCTGCCTTTTTCTTAACAGGCACCGGTGCGGACTCGTACAGGAATTTACCGGAGAGCAGATCAAATTCAGTTCCGCTGTACGGCGCATATGCCCTCTGACCATACTCGATCTTCAGGGACTCCGCAAATGAAGTGCACACGGAATCCTCACCGTGTACAACAAACACCTTTTTAGGCTTTTCATCAAAAGCCGATATCCATTCGATAAGCCCGTCCCTGTCGGCATGACCGCTCAGTCCGGTAAGCTGCCTTATACTCGCCCTGATCTGAATCGGCTCGCCAAACAGTCTCACCTCGCGGGCGCCCTCTACAATATTTCTTCCCAGCGTTCCGACCGCCTGATAGCCCACAAAAAGGATCGTGCACTCCGGTCTCCAGAGATTGTGCTTTAAGTGGTGCCGTATACGCCCTGCCTCGCACATGCCGGACGCGGAGATAATAACCTTTGGCGTTTCGTTGAAATTGATTTCCTTTGACTCGTCGCTTGTAATGGCGAGCTTAAGCCCCGAAAATGATATCGGATTTATCCCCTCCTTTACCAGCTCCATAGCTTCCTCGTCAAAACATTCCCAGCGGTTCTCCTGAAAGATTCCCGTGGCTTCCACAGCCAGCGGGCTGTCCACATATACAGGAAAATTCTCATGCCCCTTGACAAGGCGGTCAACCTTGATCTTTCTCAGAAAATAGAGCATCTCCTGGGTTCGTCCAACGGCAAAGGAAGGAATCACCACATTGCCGCCCCTGTCGAAGGTCTCCTTCAGTATTTCAGCCAGCTCTCCCACATAATCCGGACGTTCTTTGCTGTGGAGCCTGTCGCCGTATGTGGACTCCATGACGACATAATCCGCTTCGGTCGTAAACCTTGGGTCTTTTAAGAGCGGCTGGTGCTTGTTTCCTATGTCTCCCGAAAAAACAATCTTTGTAGTCCTTCCGTCCTCCGTCAGCCACACCTCGATGCTCGCGGATCCCAGCAGGTGCCCGATATCGGTAAAGCGTATCTTTATCCCCTCGCACACCTCGATCTCGCGGCCGTACCGGCAGGGGACAATGCGCTTGATAATCCCCTCGGCATCCTCCATTTTATAGAGAGGTTCCGACGCCTCCACTGAAGCGCTTCTCTTGGCCTTTCTGTTCTTCCACTCCGACTCCATCATCTGGATATGGGCGCAGTCACGCAGCATGATGCTGCAAAGATCAGCCGTTGCGTCCGTGGCATAGACCTGGCCGCGGAAGCCCCTTGCAAAAAGAAGCGGAAGCAGTCCCGAGTGGTCGATATGGGCATGTGTCAGGAACACGTAGTCGATTCCCGCCCCGTCCACGGGCAGAGGGACATTTTCAAAAACATTCACTCCCTGCTCCATTCCGTAGTCCACAAGAATATGTTTCCCTGCCGCCTCGATATAATGGCAGCTTCCGGTCACCTCATGGTCAGCTCCCACAAAAACCAGTTTCATTCCCATACCGCCTTTCCTTCACATTTACTCTTCCCCGTTACGTCTGATTATATTTTATTATGTCCGAGGCGCAAGCGCAAGCTAAATGTCCTCTGAGTGCACTATTTTTCATAGGATATTTTGGTGTTTGCTGTTAGTATTTGGTTTTGGTGTTTGGTTTTAGTATTTGATGTTGCATTTGCTGTTGGTGTTTGGTTTTAGTATTTGATGTTGGTATTTGGTGTTAGTATTTGCTGTTGGTATTTAGTGTTAATTTGACATTAGACATTCACGCAGCCTCCATGCACCGTGCGGCGGATATGCCCCCGCAAACGCGGCAACGCTCCGCCGAACTAACTGCCAACTCCGACTAAGGTGCGAAAGTACCGCACCTAAGTCTGCGTAGGCAGTGGATTTCGTCTCCGTCTAAGGGCGCCGCTTTATCGTTTGCGGGGGCATATCCGCCGCGCGGTGCCCGGTAACGACATGGCCGGTCGCCTTAAGATTTAAGTTTTTTTAGAAATTCCGGCATTGCAGCCCTCCCGGCCTCCGTTACCGGCTTGATCCATTTTCCGGAATAAAGACGGATCTGCATAAGCACATAACGGATGGGTTCGTCGATATAACAGCACAGAAAGACCGCCCAATACGGCAGATGCAGGACAAATCCCGATATCAGCACGCACGGGAGCACCAAAACATACATGAAAACAATCTCAAGTACCGTCCCGTAAACAGCGTCTCCCGCCGCACGGTAGGTATCGTTCTGAATCCAGTTTCCCATACGGATCACGGACGCTGCGCCGTATATTACAAGCATCCACACTCCGGCTTCATATGACGCCCCCGACAGGCTCATTCTTGTAAGGACAGGCCGGTGTACGGCAAAAAGCACGAGGTTTGCCGTAAGGATCACGCCGCTGCACAGATATACGAGACGCTTTGCCCTCTCGTAGGCCGTGTCCGGTTCGCCCGATCCCACGCATTTTCCCACCAGCACGGAAGACGCGTTGGAAAAGCCCGCAAAGAATCCTATGATCAGTCCCTCCAGCGTGCGAAACACCGCCACCGCCGAAATCACGTACTCCGGCTGCCGCCCCAGCGTAATGTTTATCACCATGTTCCCGATTCCAACCAGAATCTCGTTGCAGAGAATCGGAAAGCATTTGACAAAGAAAACCTTAAAATCAGCTCTGCTCCAGCAAAAATGACCGCGTATACGGAACAGATACTTATACCCGCTTTTCCATGCAAGAAAATATATTGTAAGTACATTCACTGCCGCCGCGCATGTAGTCGCCAGAGCCGCACCGCGTATTCCCATTGCAGGGATCCCGAAATGACCGTAGATAAACACCCAGTTTAACCCCAGGTTTACCGCCACTGAGACAACCGACGCAATCATTGGGATCCTGACCCGCTCCGTCGCCCTTAAAAGACAGCTCATAGCCATCGAAAAGACCTGCATGACATATGCAAACCCCACAATACGCAAATAGGAAACACCGATATCCTGAATGGCCGTCTTGTCCGTATATATCTTCATTACGGTCCCAGGCGCAAAGATCGCAAGGCTTCCGAATACCACAGCCACCGCCATCATGCACATCCACGTCATCCCGTAGGAGCGCTCGATCCCGTCGTCGTCTCCCGCTCCCCAGTATTGCGAGATAAAAAGCATCCCGCCGCCCACAAACCCCCAATATCCGGAAAACATCAGGGAAGAAAACTGTGCGCACAGGCCAAGCGCACCAACGTACAGCTCACCCAGCGGGGCGACCATCATAGTATCGACCATGCTGGCCGTGGTCGTAAGAAGATTCTGAAACGCAACAGGAACCGCAATCGCGGTCAGATTTTTTAAAAAAGGCGCCCAGCGGAACCTGCCGCCGCCTTCCCTTTTGTCCATACTGTTACTCTCCATCATTAAAAAACGTCGTTCTATTCAGGGATTGCCGCCGTCTCAATTTCAGACACATCTCCAAGCGCCTTTGTCTTCCACTTGCCGCGCCAGTAGAAGAAACAGGTTATAAGCATGCCTATCACCCATGATATCAGCATTGACACAATCAAAAGCTCCTGCCGTCCCTGAGGATATTCCTCGGATTTGGACAGATAGACCATGAGATAGGCTAAGGGCACGCGCAGTATGACAGTCTGAAAAATTGAAATCCACATGGGAGTCATCGTATCCCCTGCTCCGCGCATCACTCCGGAAAGGCTCTGGAGCACCGCCATTGCAAGATATCCAACCGCCAGTATTCTCATAAGGCTCACACTCAGAGTCACAAGCTCATCCGTATCAGTAAACACTCCCATCAACGGTCTTCCAACAAGGAGAATTGCTCCGGTTATTACAGCCGAAACGCCAAGCGCCAGAAACGTCCCCTGTTTTGCACCCTCAGTCACCCTGTCGTATGCGTTTGCTCCCACATTCTGTCCGGCGTAGGTCGTCATCGCGGAACCAAATGAGAAATTTGGCATCATCGCAAAGCCGTCCACGCGCATCACAATAACGTTTGCGGCAATAAACTGTTCCCCAAAGCTGTTTGTCAGCGACTGTACGACAATCATGGACATTGACATGATCGCCTGTGTCACGCCGGAGGGCAGACCAAGACGGATCACATTCTTTGCGTATTTCCCGTTCCACTTCATGTAACGGAGCTTGAAATCAAAATAATCCTTCATTCTGTAAAGCTTATATGCGCACAGAATCGCCGACACAGCCTGCGCAATACTTGTCGCCAGTGCCACTCCCGCAACGCCCATGCCAAACTGTATCACAAACAGAAGATCCAGGCCGATATTCAGAATACAGGCGACAAGCAGATACAAAAGCGCCGACACCGAATCTCCCAATCCTCTTAGCACTCCGGAAAGAATATTGTAAAAAGCAAGTCCCGCTCCGCCTATAAACAGAATGTAAAGATAGTCCGCACACCAATCTATTATAGTGTCGGGCGTCCTTAACAGTTCAAGAAGCGGCCGCGTCACGAGCGAACCGATGACGGCTACAAAAACCGTCGCGCCCGCCATCAGCACGATACTGTTTCCGATTGTAAACGACAGTCCCTCGCGGTTCCTCGAACCGTAATACTGCGATACCATAATTCCCGCGCCGATGCTTATTCCGACGTACAGCACCAGAAGCAGGTTTAAGATCGGACCCGCGCTTCCCACTGCCGCCAGCGCGTTGTCGCCTACATATTTTCCAACAACTATACTGTCCACCGTATTGTAAAGCTGCTGCGCTATATTTCCCAACAGCATAGGTATTGTAAACTGCACAATTCTTATCCAGGGCGTCCCCTCTGTCATATCGACA
>CANQSE010000047.1 GCA_947626405.1 uncultured Acetatifactor sp.
ATCACAAGCGCCACCGCCACAAAGAAAACTTCTATGGAGGCGACCGGATTGATGATGGTGATCGCAATGTAATATCCCCAGCCAAGGAACGCCAGGCCTGCAAGCGTCAGAAGCCACCTCGCCTTAGGCTCCTTCTCCCCTACGCTTCCGCCGTGAAGCAGGGTAATCGGATCAGCCGACTTTATTGTAAAGACGGATTTTATGTAAATAAGCAGAAACAAAATGCCAAAAAGCAGTCCCGTGTCTGCAAACGCTTTGGGGGCGATAAAAAATCCCAGTGTCACGCCGCCGCCCATTGCCCTTGTAAGCAGCAGAAACATGGCTTTGTCCAGGGCGACTCCAAGGATAAACCCAAGGATAAGGCTTACCGCCGCCGTAAAAAGCGTTTCCATGAAAAGCACAATCCCCATGTGCTTTTTTTCCATTCCAAGAATGTTGAAAAGGCCAAATTCCTTTTTTCTGCGCCTGATAAGAAAGCTGTTTGTGTAAAACAAAAAGATGACCGCAAAAATTCCTACGATATTGCATCCCAGGGTAAGCGTGATTGAGACGCTTCTGGCCCCGTACATCTGGGTTATTCCCGGGTTTATGGACAGGGATTTTATCATGTAAAACATCATCACCGTGATTATACATGTTATAATATAGGGCAGATATGTCCTGCCGTTCTTTTTTATATTGCTCAGGGCAAGACGTGTATAAAAGCCGATACGCATATTAATTATTTCCTTCCTTTTTTGTCTGCATGGCCAGAAGCGTCAGTGTGTCGGATATTTTCTGATAAAATTCCTCGCTGTCCGCCTGTCCGCGGTAAATCTGATGAAAGACCTGTCCGTCCTTGATAAACAGCACCCTTCCCGCGTGGCTGGCCGCCCTCGTGGAATGTGTGACCATGAGAATTGTCTGACCCTCCCTGTTTATCTCCGAAAAGACGCGCAGCAGTCCGGCTGTGGATTTGGAATCAAGAGCCCCGGTCGGCTCGTCTGCCAGAATCAGTCTGGGACCTGTGATCAGGGCCCTTGCGACCGCCGCCCGCTGTTTCTGCCCTCCGGACACCTCATAGGGAAATTTTTCCAGAATCTCGCTTATGCCAAGCTTTTCCGCAATGGGCTGAAGTCTTTTTTTCATCTCCTTTACGCTCGTCGCGCTCAGCACAAGAGGCAGAAATATATTGTCCTTTATGCTGAAATTGTCCAGCAGATTAAAATCCTGAAAGACAAAACCAAGATTGTCCCGCCGAAATGCCGCGATATCCTTTTCGCGAATCGAGTTTAAGTCATTTCCGTCCAGCAGCACCCTTCCGCCGGTCGGTTTGTCAAACGCGGCCAGGATATTTAACAGCGTAGTCTTTCCTGAGCCGGATTCTCCCATGATCGCCACATACTCTCCCTGCTCCACGGAAAAAGAAACATTTGTAAGCGCCTGAACCTGATTTCCTCCGAAACGGGTGGTATAAATCTTTCTCAGGCAGGATACTTCTAAAATTGCCATGCCTTTTGACCTCCTGATTAAATTACGCGCCGCAGATCTCACGCGTTATTCAGAATATAGCAAAACAGCCGCTCTGTCCGACATCGAATCATGTGACATACCGGCTGTTTTATGTGACATTTTTGTAAGAGTCCGACTTTACTCCGTTTCCAGCGGTTTTTTACCAAGATCCAGATAAAAAACGCTTCCCTTCCCGGGCGAAGATTCCACGCGAATATCAATACCGAGCTTCTGTGCTGTCTGCCTGCAAAGGTACAGTCCAAGCCCGGTTGCCTTTTTGTCCTCCCTGCCGTGATATCCTGTAAAGCCCTTTTCAAAAATTCTGGGCAGATCCTCGGGCGCAATACCCATTCCCGTATCGGCCACCGAAAGGATCCCGCCTTGAGAGACCGAGATTGTGACAGTGCCTTTACGTGTATATTTTACCGCATTGGACAAAAGCTGCTCCAAAATAAACAGCAGCCATTTTTCATCGGTAAGCACCTTCATTTCCACCGGATCATAGACAAGCCTGAGTCCGTACCTTACAAACAAAGGCGCATATTTATGGATGGCCTGTTTTATAATGGGATCCAGCTCATACTCCTCAAACACGAAATCCGTCTGACTGCTGCCAAGGCGTATGTATGTGAGTACCATATCCACATACTGCTCAATCCGAAACAGCTCCGCAAGAAGCTCTCTGTGCTCCTGTGTATCCTCCCCCTGAAGCGTCATGCGCATCACGGCTATCGGCGTCTTGATCTGGTGGACCCATGTGGTATAGTAATCGAGACTTTCCTGCCTTTCCCTCTGCCATTCGGTCTGGCGCCTGCTGCAGATCTCTCCCAGAGCCAGAATCATCTGTCTGTAATCCCTCTCCCACACAGTTTTGTCCTCCGGCAGGTTTTCATACTCAAGCTCAATGTTTTTCAGTATTCTTTCACATTTGCGGCGTTCCCCGCAAAAGCTCACAAAACGCACCAGAATCAACACGGCGCCGATAAGGACGCAGAGACAAAAAGCGTACAGCACAGGCTCCGGCATAATCCCGTACAGCAAAAAAACAGCGGCGTAAACCGCCGTAAACAAAAGCAGTATCCCCGCTGATCTCCTGTACTGCCACAGGAAAGCTCCCGGCAGACGATACCATTTTTTCTCATCCATTCAGCGCCCTCTCTTATTCTACAATATATCCGCAGCCCACCTTTGTTGCGATAAAATCCTTAAGCCCCGCGCCTTCAAGCTTCCTGCGCAGTCGGGTGATATTAACGGTCAGTGTATTCTCCTCGACATAACTGTCCGTCTGCCAGAGTCTGGTCATCAGCGTGTCGCGGCTGACTATTTTTCTCTTGTTTTCCAAAAGCGTCTGCAGGATGCGAAACTCGTTCCTGGTAAGATCTATCTTTTCGCCGCGATATGTCAGGGAAGAATCGTTGAGATTAAGGATCGCGCCCCTGTGCTCCAGCACGGGAACCATTGCCGCCATATCATACGTCCTGCGCAGCACCGCCTGTATTTTGGCTGTCATAACATCAAGATCCACCGGTTTCGGAATAAAATCGTCTCCTCCCATATTCATAGCCATGACGATATTCATATTGTCCGACGCCGAGGAAATAAACACAATTGGCACGCCTGATATTTTACGGATCTCGCTGCACCAGTGATAGCCGTTAAAAAACGGAAGCATGATATCGATCAGCACCATATGGGGGTCAAACGCCGCAAACGTCGGAATTACATCCTGAAAATCCTCTACAAGCGCCACCTGGCTGCCCCAGGCTTCTATCTGCTTTTTCATGGCCTGCGCCATGGAAAAATCATCCTCGATAATGAGTATTCTGTACATTCAGTCGGTTCACTTCCTTGTCTTATAGATAACCTTCCCGTCATTTGTCAAGCTCAAACACATACTTTTCATATGCGTTTACAACCGTTGTGCTGTTATACATTGACAGGCGCGGAAACTTTCTTCCGTAATTCATGTGTACATGACCGTGTACAAAAAATGACGGTTCGTATTTGTCAAGAAGCGTGCAGAACACTTCAAAACCTCTGTGCGGCAGATCCTCTCCGTCATTTAAATTATACGCCGGAGAATGTGTCAGGAGTATGTCGAAGCCGCCCTTTTGCCTGAGCTTCCACCTGAGCCTTCTCACCCTTCTTTTCATCTCAGCCTGAGTATATTGGTGCTTTCCGTCCTTATAGCGCATTGAACCGCCCAGTCCAAGTATGCGGACACCGTTGTGGACATAAATCGTGTCCTCAATACATATACAGCCGTCGGGGGGGACCTGTTCATACCGATCGTCATGGTTTCCGTGTACATAGAGTACGGGAGCATGTGTGAAGGTTGCGAGAAATGATAAATACTGAGGTTTTAAGTCGCCGCAGGAGAGGATCAGATCGATCCCCTCCAGATAGCTTTTGTCAAAATAGTCCCACATGGCTTTTGATTCATGATCCGCAATTGCCATTATTTTCATCAGGCGTTTCCTTCCCCCGTCGTCTTTCCCAGCCCCTGCATCTTTGCCACTGCCTGAGCCTCCTCAGTCAGATCCGTAATAGCGGGAATACATCCCTCCACATTGTCCAGGAGCCAGTCCATAGTGATAATATCCTGCGGCTGAACAGACTGATCCGCACTGTTCATCAAAGTTCCGTCCTGCGAGTACAGCTCCCCCGAAAAGGGCACAAGCACGTCGGCACATATATCGTTGCGCAGCAGATCCACAAGACGCCTTGTCGCCTGCGGCAGGTTCTGCGAACAGATCAGGTCAATTACGCCCGCAGACATCCCCCACCAGTAATTGATGGCGCGGCTCCCCGCTTCGGTGTCATCCTCCTTCCAGGTCCCGTTCAGCACGATACGTACAATCTTTTCATAAAGCTTTCCCCAGTGCCATGTTGTCATGGCAAGATTGTCAGGCGTCTCACCGTTTACCCTGTAGAGTCCGAAATGACGTGAAGCGCTCCCCGGCAGGGCCATGTCCTGATCCATGATATAGTTGATCTCGGGATCTCTGACAATCTCCACCCCCCTGTCCTTTAGCGTGCTCCAGTCCAGATACACCCTTGCGTGAGGGTTTACCATTTTTGCGCCGAGCGCAAAGGCGTTGATGCTGGCAGCCATGCCAAAAATGGGATAATTGGCGATATAGCCTATCTTGTTTGTCGTAGTCATTGATCCAGCTATCGCTCCCGCCAGGAATTTAGCCTCGTACATTCTTGCATAGTAAGTCCGCAGAGTGGGATGTGAAGTGTTAAGAGAGCAGTTTAAAATCTTCACATCAGGGTGGTTGGCTGCAATCTTAAGGCTGGCGGGAATCATCACGGGGCTTGTCGTAAACAGCAGGTTGTAGCCGTCCTTTATAGCCTGTTCCATCGTTTCCAGATCATTTTTTCCGGCCACTATCTTCTCAAAAGGTTCCGTCTCCACCTGACCCGGAAATACATTTTCCAGATAGAGCCGTCCGAGCTCGTGCGCATATGCCCAGCTTGACGTCCTGTGGGTCTTTTCATAAAAAAGCGCTATCTTCACCTTTGCCGCATTGTCCGGCAGGATAAGGTTTAACAGATTTTTGTGACGAACTATGGTGTCGCTCTTTTTTGGAGGTTCCATGGAAAGCTGGATCGACTTCTCCTCTGTCAGGACAAGAAATTCATCCCATACCTTGGCAAGATCGTCCTTCATTTCCTCGGAATCCTTTTCCTTTGCCTCCTGATAGCCGAATACGGTTATGAAAGCAAGCAGGGCGTCGCCCACGGTGATTGGGAGCTTTCCTCCGCCCTTTGACTCAAACGCTTTCCTGAAGCGTGTATAAAAATCGTGAAAATCCCTCCTGTCGTCCGATGTCCACTCTTTTTCCGGAGGGCATCCCATCTGCTTTAAAAGCTGCGCAAATCTTCCCTTCTCGCTAAAATAAATATAATTGATGCGGGCGACGGAGTAAAAATCCAGAAACTCATAATATATCTGATTTTCCTTGCTCTCGGAGCGCTTTGGAACCACCCGTATGACATTGCACGGCAGACTGTATGCGTCCAGATATTTAAGGACGCTTACGCGTTTATTGCCCTCCAGAACATAAAAGCGGTTCATAAATTCGTATACCTTTACCGGATCCCTGAGTCCCTCCTCCTGAAGGGAGGTGCAAAGCTTGATCCACTTTCCGGCAAATTCCGTATGCGTATTCAACAGCGGCATAAAGTTTGCCGCAAAAGAATTGGTACGCCCCTTGGTCCTTGTTCCCACAATAAGATCCAGAGGAATCTCGCACAGGCCAAGACTCACTTCATATTCAACATCCACAAATGACAATATTTCATCCAGCGCTGGCAGGTAGGGATAATTACCCTTCTGAAGACGGGCGCGGTATTCTCTCTGACCCGATTTTAAAGCGCTGGAATAATCATCGTATGACATAACAACCTCTTTTCTGCACTATTTCCTGTTTTTCATATAATAAAAAACATATTGCTGTATAATTCCGGCATCACCGTGAAAAAGCACAAACGGATCTTCCCCGCGGCAGTCCTCCTCCACCGCTCTTGCGATCCACACATCCACCGGTACCCTTGACATGCGGCCGTATCCAAAAAGACAGACACAGTTCGCAACCTTTTTCCCCACACCGTAAACCTTCTGAAGCTCCAAAAACAATTCCTCGTCGCTTCGGCTTTCCAGAGCCTTCAGATCCAGACTGCCGTCGGAAACCCTGCGGACCGCATCCGAAACATACGGAACCCGATATCCGAGTCCGCACTCCCTGAGATCACTTTCCGAGGCGTTGAGCATCTCCTCCACAGTCGGAAAAGAAGAAACCGTTCCGTACTCCGTCTCTATCGGATGACCGAACCTTTTCGCCAGGGCCTCCACCGAGCCTGTGATCGCCGGAATACTTTTTCTCTGGGAAATAATAAATGATATCAGCATTTCCCACGGGTCCTGCCTGAGAATACGCAGTCCCCTTCCGCACTCCATGGCTTTTCTGACAAACTCGTGCTTTTCCTTTTCCCTGTCGTAGATTTCCCTGTAGCTGCGCTCCAAATCAAAATAATACGACCATATCTGATCCCATTCTGCTGCGCTGCAGGAGACGGAATAATTGTTTTTATCTGTGTTTTTTATGTAAATTACATGCTCTCCGGACACGAAACGATAAAAGCCGTCGTCCATCCTCTTTGCCCGAAAGCATTGTCCGCTTGTCGCAGTCTTTTGTAAATCAAAATCATCTTTGATTTCAACCTGAAGCATCTTTCAGCCTACCGCCTTTTCTCCCTCAATCACGCTTTTTACAAGCTGCCACGCGACACTTCCCTCCCGAAGATGACTCAGAGCGTCCTCGTATTTCACCCACATCACTGAATCCACTTCTCCGGAGACTGTGAAGTCCCTCTTTTTTACCGATGCCTTATAACCGAGCATCAGCATTTCCTTTTTATCATAAGGATAGCTTCTTACAAATTCAAGCTTTTCTACCTGCTGGCCGATTTCCTCCTGCACTTCCCTTATCACAGCGTCTTCCGCGGACTCGCCTATTTTCATCACGCCCGCAACGCAGACATAGCTTGTACGCGACACGTAATCCTGCCTCAGCAGGGCAACCTCTTTATATTCGTTTACCACCGCCGCGATAATGCTGGTGGTGAACATATCCCACAGAGGAACCGCGCAGTTTTCACAGTATGGTATCATGCCCTCATCACCGATTTCTTTTTTAATAAGCTTTCTTCCGCAATACGGGCAATATTCAAAACGCATATGACATCCCCTTCTCCCATCAACCAGACTGTACGTCCTCATAAGGTGCATAACTGCTTCATTAAGTTTAGCATTGCGTATTTGAGCCTGTCAAGTGGTTGACTCCCGTCCACTCAGGGTCATTGACTCCCGTTCACTCAGGGTCAGCAAGATAAGGATGCTCCTGTTTAAACAGCCCGTCGCCTTTAAGCTCCAGAACCCTGCCGCAGACCTCGGACAGATACTTTCTGTCGTGGGAAATGCTGATGATTGTCCCCCCGAACTCCCGCAGCGCTTTACGCACTACCGGGGCTGAAAGCGGACTGAAATTGCGCGTGGGCTCATCAAGCAAGAGCACGTTTGCCTTCTTTAACACCATGTCCAAAAACAATATCTTGGCCTGCTGCCCTCCGCTGAGACTGCCTATTTTGCCTGTCATTTCCTCATGGGTAAACCTCATCCCGCCCATGTAAGTCCTGGCCCTTGTCATCTCCTCTTTTGTGTAACGATCCGCAAGAAACTCGATGGGAGTCTTCTCCAAATCCAGCACCTGAGCATAGTATTGAGGCATATACGCCGCGGCGATATCGCGGCGGTCCCTTAATTCTTCCCACAGGACAGAAAACAGGGTCGATTTCCCCACGCCGTTTTTTCCGGTAATCCCTATGTGCTCGCCGCCCGATACGTGCAGATTTATGTTTCCTGCTAAAACCCTCTCCCCGAGCCTGAGCGCGTCGCAGGAAAAATTCAGCACAACCTTGCCCGCCGGCAGACAGATATCGGAGTCAAATTTTGCCAGAATCGCTTCTTCTTCCTGCGGAAAATCTGTAAAGTTCTGCTTTTCCCGCTCAAACCGCCTGCCCATGGACAAAACGGAGTGCATTTTCTTTTTAAGCAGCCTTGCGCCGCCCGGATCCTGGCGGGTTATTACCTGCTGTTCGTGATCGACACGATTATATATGCGGCGCCATTTTTCCATTTGCCTGTCATAGTCGTCGCGCTGCTTCTGCGCCACCTGCTCCTGATGATCAAAGGTCTCCCGCCTGTGTTCCAGATATTCTTTATATGAGCACCGCGCCACGGAAATCCGGCATTTGCTCTTTCTGATAATCTGTTCCATATGAATGATCACATTTGCCGTCCGCTCAATCAGCGTCTCGTCATGAGAAATGTAAAGAATGGCCTGCGGGCTCTCCGCGATAAACCTCTCCATCCACTCAAGCGTGGCTATGTCGAGATCGTTGGTGGGCTCGTCCAGCAGCAGAATATCCGGATCCTCCATGAGCATCCTCGCCATCTGCACCTTAACCTTTTCACCTCCGGAAAGCGTCCCGAGCTTTTGATCCGAAAAAAGAAACTCCGTGGACAAGTCAAGCCGTCTGAGGATGTCGGTATATAAGTAATACTCCGTATCGCTGAAATATTCCGCCAGCGTGCACTCCCTGATACTCTCATCCATCATCTGGGGGAGATAGGCCATCCTGCCTTTTGTAATAATATCGCCCGTGCAGTCGCAATATTCCTCCGCCGAATCCCGATTGAAAATAAACTTTAACAAAGTCGATTTGCCGTTTCCTTCTTCTCCTATAATAACAGCCCTGTCACGCTTTTTTAAAGTAAAGGAAAACTTATCGACAAGATTTCTTCCGTCTTTTTTCAGACTTATTGTAACGTTATTCAATTCCAGCATAATTTACCTCCATAAATACAAATAGCCCCAATATCGACAGTGAATCTCACCTGTCAAAAATGGAACCATTCAACGCATGGAAGTATCTGCATTTCTCAGCATATTAATTATGATATACCCAAGGATACAATACAGACAAAAACAGCGCAACAAATGACGGACGCCCTTATCAGGGCAGGATAATCCAAATTTTCAACAGCTTAACAGGCACCACATGCCTCCGGCACATGGTCAGACCTGCGATTCACTATCCTGTTAATTTAAATTAATAAATCGTCATTGCCGCACCTCTCTGATTGATTTAAAGAAAGCATATCACGAGGCTGAAGGACTGTCAACCGAAAATTAATTCCTGTGTGCCGCCCATATTTTTTCAACCCTGACAAGATCCGCCCTTTCTTCCTCCGCATCGTAGGTATAGTTATGCGGAACTCCGTCGAACAATTCGATCCTGTCCATTTCGCTCTCCGGAAGATTCCCAAGGGAATGTGCGACGGCAAGATATACCCTGCCGTTATTTCTTCCCCTGTTATCCTCCCAGACAAATTCGTAATCCCAAAGCGGAATCATCTCGCAGTCGGTAATACCTGTTTCCTCAAACAACTCCCTCTTTGCAGCCTGCATGGGCGTCTCGCCTTTTTCCACATGTCCGCCCGGGTGTTCCCAGCTTTCTCTCTTTTTGTGCCAGCAGTAAACCCATTTATCCCGATATTTTGTAAAGATAACTACAAATTCGATCTGATCCAGAAGTCCGGCAATATAGTTTGTCTTAGCCATGTCCGCGATCCTCCTGTTATTTTTCACGTCGTGCTCCAAAACATGCGCCCTCGGGCGTATTTCCCAACTTTAAGATTACTACGTCATGAGTAAATTATCAATGTGATTTTTATTAAAGAATAGCCATTTGCAAAGGCGCGCACATTCTACTCAAGACGAAAAACCCTGAAGCCTGTATCCACGGATGTATTGGCGAGTGCGGCGGAATATCTTTTAATTCTGTCCTCTCCTATTTCACATATATTTTTATATCCGGCCTTATAGGCTTCCGAGTTTTTATCTGTTTTTTCTTCAAGCTGAACAAGTATAAATTTCCTTTTTCCCCCGTCGTCGTTGTTTAACTGCATAACTGCCTGTGCGGTCGTGGCGGATCCTGAAAAAAAGTCCAGCACAATATCATCCTGCTGCGTTCCAAGATAACAAAGCCTGTAAAGAAGACGCGAGGGTTTCGGATAATCAAAGTATTTCCCGCCCAGAAGCTCTTTTAATTCTTTATTTGCCTCGTCGCTGTGACCAACCTCAGTATAGTCCAAAAATGTCGATTGATTAACGCCGGATTTAACCTCGGACAAATACCGCTTAAGCCTTGGCATTTTTCCGCCGTCTTCTCCGAACCAGAGTCGGTTTTCTTCCCTCAGCTTCAAATACGAATCATAGGTTGTTATCCATCTCTTTCCCTCTTTGGGGTAATACCTTGTTCCGTCAGGAGCGACTATTTCATAGACACAGTTTGGCGTCGGGCCAAACTGCGAAAAATCGGCGCTTGTCCAGGGTCCTCTCGGG
>CANQSE010000048.1 GCA_947626405.1 uncultured Acetatifactor sp.
GGGGACATGGAACTCGTCGTTTTTTGCGCCTCGTGATGCGTCGGGGGATATCTGTACTGACTGGGAATACGCCATGAATCTGTTGAAGAATGGGCGGATTTTGCCGCAGCGTCTTATATCGCACAGGTTTGAAATGGACCGGATGTCACAGGGGCTTGGCATTATGCGGGATAAATCGGAGGATTATCTTAAAATAATGATTTTTGCCGTGGGCATGCTTCGTTAGCTTTGTCAGGCAGCAGATTGCTGAAATATGTTGCTTTAAGCTTATGCAGGCGGCAGATTGCCTAAATAAGTTGCTTTAAGCTTATGCAGACAGTATAATATCAATGATAGAATATACCGGATTTTGCTGACGGCAGGATAAAAAGACAAGGTTAGGGGAGACGTGGCGGATAATGACGTTTGCGGATGATTTTACTGTCGGTTCGATGCAGGACATGACGGACCTGATCGGGGAAATGGGATTTGTTCCTTTTTTTAAAAATGATATAGAGGGGTTTTCTCTGGAGGAGCATATTGCTCCTGGGTGCTGGTATGGCGAAAGCGACAGCTTCTGGGATGCCTGGGAATGGAAAGGGCCTGTTATAAGGCAGATAAAGTGTGCCTACGGAAAGTTCCTGCGCAGCAAGGCAATGTACGTGAGCGGGGAATGGTTCTCGGACTTTGCAAATTTCAGGAGAGACGGCTATGATTTTGATGCCCGGTATGATGACGGTCTCGCCTCATTTTATGATAAGGAGATGTATGATCTGCTGGACGAAAACGCGCCTGTCCTGTCAAAAACCCTCAAACAGACTGGAAACTACGGCGTGAACGGGCGAAAGGGTTTTGACGGTATTATTACCCGGCTGCAGAAACAGTGTTATGTTTTAATAAGCGATTTCAGGTACGCATCAGGCAAAGACGGAAAACAATACGGCTGGGGGATTGCGGAGTATTCGACTCCGGAGAAATTTTTCGGAAAGAATTTTGCGCGTTCGGTCTATAAGCGCACCCCGCAGGAATCATATGAGCGCGTGCTCAAGCGGCTTTGCGAGGTGCTTCCGCAGGCGGATGAGACACGTATCAGGCGGATTTTACGGTGATATTTACATATGCAGTCACTGTTGCCTGTTCTTTTTTTCGATGCATACTGCGCAAAGTATGATAAAAGCGGCGCATATCGCAGCCCACGACACATTCGCCGCGACGGTGTTTACTCCGAAAATGCGCTGCATTGAATCTCTCATATTTACGGCTCCGAATACTGCAAATATCAAAAAGGAAAGCGTGTTCAAAGCGCCTGCAGGCAGTTTGCTTTTTAAGAATACTCCTGCGATCAATCCTATAAAATCGGCAAGGATCAGGCCGAGCGTACATCCCAGAAAAATCAGAAAAGCATGGAGAAAAATTTCACCGGAGGAGTTTCCCTGCGTGTAGTTGGCGGCGAGGGTGACGGCTGAAAGCTGAGTCTTGTCCCCAAGTTCTCCTGCAAAAAAGGATATGAAAATTGTAAGGACAGGGCCGAGATTACGGGAGGAGATGCTTTCGGTTTCGTCTTCTTCGCTTCCCCTGAGAGTGGAATATGAAAAATAAAAAAAGGCCGAGGCGGCGATAAACTTGATAAGTCTCATATCAAGGTACTGATTCAGAACCGCTCCTGCGCCCACGGCCATCAGGTTAAGGAGTATCGTCGCAAGCCAGGTGCCGCACAGTATGTGGAGTATTTTGTATTTTCCGGCCATTGCTACCAGCAGAAGCTGGGTCTTATCGCCCATCTCGGCGATAAAAATTGTTAAAAGCACGGTGATAAACAGTTTCATAAGCGCTCTCCTGCGAGAATCTGTTAATTTTAAGCCGGACTAATATGTAAGCGGCTGTAAGCTGACAGCTCCCTTTTTGTCTGTTGGATAGTGTACCACGCTTCGGGGCAAAAGTCCAGCGTGTAACGCGCCTGAAAAAAGGTTTTTGCTGCACACCTGAAAAAGGTTTTTGGCGGGCTGCTGTCTGCAGTCAAAATGTAAACCATAATACAAGACTGGTTGACAATTTTGAGCCTGTATGATATGATACGAACGCAGAAAAGGAAGCGTCCGAAAAACGGAGCCTGCAGACAGAAAATGCAGACAGAAAAAAGAGTTGTCAGGATTAAGGGATAAGGAGAGATCACAATGAAAAACAAAAAATCATTTCGCACTATCGACTTTGTTTATACCGCGCTGGGAGCGGTGCTTATAACGCTTTGTTCGTGGCTTTGCATACCGTCGGTTATTCCGTTTACAATGCAGACTTTCGCGGTTTTTGCCGTGCTTTCGCTTCTGGGAGGCAGGAGGGGCACGCTGGCGATTCTTTTGTATCTTTTGCTGGGAGCTGTGGGAGTGCCGGTTTTTTCCAACTTTGGTTCAGGGATCGGCGCGCTTTTTGGAACAACGGGAGGATATCTTCTGGGGTTTGTCTTTACAGGACTGATCTACTGGGGCATAGTCGGACGGCTTGGCAGAAAGCTGTGGACGGAGATTCTGGCGCTGACGCTTGGGCTGCTCGTCCTGTATGCGTTTGGAACAGCATGGTATGTGATTGTATATTCCGGTGAAAAAGGGTCCGTAAGCGTATTTACGGCTCTTTCGCTGTGCGTTTTCCCTTTTGTTGTGCCTGATATTGTAAAACTTGCGCTCGCGCTTTTAGTATCGGGGAAATTTCCCCGTGATATAATAAGCAAATGAGACGAAAGAAATAAAAAATTTATATTGGGCTAAAGTAATTTCAGGGACTGCCGATAAAAATAATAAGGAATGACACGACGGCCATGACGGCCGCAGCAATACAGGGAGGAGGGATCCTTAATGCGTATCGAAGCTTATAGTCAGGTACAGCAGTTGTATCAGACAAAAAAAGTAAACAAATCCAGGCAGTCCGCGGGTGTATCGCACGCCGATAAGGTGCAGATCAGCAGTCTTGGAAAGGATTTTCAGACAGCTAAGACAGCGGTGGCAGCCGCTCCCGACGTAAGGGAAGAACTGATTTCCGGCATAAAGGCAAGAGTGCAGAACGGAACGTATCAGGTTGACAATGGGACTTTTGCGGAAAAGCTTCTGCAGAAGTATGAGGAAATGAGGTAATAGTTCCGTGGCGAGCTTAATGGAAAATCTGATTGAGGTGCTTGAACAGGAGAGCGCCGAATACGAAAGGCTTTTGGAACTATCACAGAAAAAGAAGCCGTTTATAATAGGCGGCAACCTGGAAGAACTGCAGACAGTCACGGATGATGAGCAGAACGTGGTGAGCAGGATCCATAACCTGGAAAAAAAGAGGGTTGAGGTAACTGCTGATATCGCCAATGTATTAAACAGGGATGTTGAAATGCTGAAGCTCACTAACCTGATCGAGATGATGGCGTCAAGGCCCGAGGAACAGGCCAGACTGGCATCGGTACACGACAGGCTTCAGAGCGCGGTTCATGCGTTGCAGAGAACCAACGAACAAAACAGAGAGCTGCTTACAAACGCACTTGACATGGTGGAGTTTGAGTTGAATCTTGTACAGTCCATGCGTGGGGCGCCTGAGACGGCAAACTACACAAAGGGGGCGTACAGCTCCGGAGACACCATGGGAGTTGTAAACAGCGGATTTGACGCAAAGCAGTAAACATAAAATTCCCGTGAAATGCAGAGGTGATTGTTATGCCGTTGATGGGCAGCTTGTATGTAGGGGCATCCGGATTACAGAACAGTCAAAATGCGCTGAACACCACAGCGCATAATCTTTCTAATGTAGAAACCGTCGGGTATACCAGGCAGCAGGTACAGCTTGGTTCCCGATTTTATCAGACGCTTTCAGTTGACCCCAAATCTGTCAACAATAAGCAGGTCGGTTTAGGTGTCAATTTTTCCCGTGTAAAACAAGTGAGAGATTATTTCCTGGATAAGACATACCGCAAGGAATCGGGACGCAGTATGTTTTACGAGGTTTCCACGGAAGTGATAGAGGAAGTGGAGAGCCAGCTCGGCGAGATGAACGGCGAGGCTTTCCAGACCACGATCTCGGATTTCTGGACGGCTATTCAGGAGCTTGCAAAGGATCCCGCCAGTTCTGTGACCCAGGGGCTTCTGGTGCAGAAGGCGTCGGAGCTGATAGAGCGTGCGGGAGCCGTTTACGACGGTCTTGCTTCCTATCAGGATAATCTCAACGTCCAGATAAGAAAACAGGTAGATAAAATAAACGAATACGGAAAGCAGATACTGATACTCAACGACAGGATCCGCGCCGTCGAGGCCGGAGGCGTGGAGCATGCAAACGATCTGAGAGACGCCAGAAACCAGATTCTTGACGAGCTGGCAGCTCTTACTGATATCCGCTATGACGAGGATATGTACGGAAGCGTCTGGGTGCAGATTGAGGGCGTTGATTTCGTAAAGGGATCGACATGCTATGAGATCGGACTGCAGACTGATACCTCCACAGGTTTCTTCACGCCGTTCTGGCCGCAAAATGCGGAGTACCGCGACCTGCCTGACGGCACAAGGGAATATATAATAGACGGGGCGGAGGTTTTTGATCTCAACAGGGAGATATCCGCCGACATGAATACCGATATCGGCGGACTTAAATCCATGCTTCTGGCACGGGGCGACCACAGGGCTAATTATACCGATATACAGGGAGATTACGACAGTGTTTCCCAGTCCATAGTGATGAATGTCCAGGCGGAGTTTGACCAGTTGATTCACAGCCTTGTGACTAAGGTCAACGGTATTCTTGCCGACGCGGCGGGAGTGGAGCGTGGAGACCTTACTCTGGCTGACGGCACTGTACTTAAAGATGTAAGCTATTGCGTATCGGATCAGGGCGGGTATATGAGAATGAGCGACGGAAGCCCGCTGCAGCTTTTCTCAAAGGCCACAACGGAGGGATACACGAAATACACCGGAGCGGACGGTAAGGAATACTGGGTCTACAACGAGGAGAATCCTGCGCAGGGCAATACCCTTTATACCTGCGGAAACCTTATGATTCATCCGGAGCTGATGCAGCAGCCCTCCATTCTGGGATTCAGGCTGCCCGACGGCAAGGAGGATCTTGAAACTGCCCAGGCGCTCAAGGACGCTTTTGAGGAGGAGGAGTACACATTAAACCCCAATGTGAGGAAGAAGACGTCCTTTGTTGAGTATTATTCGGATCTTGTGAGTCAGATAAGCAACACGGGTTATGTACAGAGAAGCATTTTTGAAAATCAGGAGTCAACCGTTGAAAATATATGCAGCGCACGCGAACAGGTGATCGGCGTGTCCTCGGACGAGGAACTGTCAAATATGATACGCTTCCAGAACGCATATAACGCGTCGAGCCGGTATATCAACGTGATAAGCGAAATGCTGGAACATATCATTAACACGCTCGGCATGTAGCCGGGGAAGGAGCCATAGATGCCTTCTACATTTTTCGGACTTAATATCGCATATTCAGGACTGCTGGCCTCAAATGCGGCTCAGAACACCACCGCCAACAATATCGCTAACGTGGAGACGAAGGGATACAGCCGCCAGCAGGTAAAACAACAGGCTGCCAACGCTCTCAGGGTCTTCCAGACTTACGGCTGCGCGGGAGCCGGCGTGGAGACGCTTGCCATAGAGCAGATACGTGACGAGTTTTATGATTTTCGTTACTGGAACAACAATGCCAAGGTCGGGGAGTATGATCAGAAGCAGTATTACATGACTATGATCGAGGATTATTTTGAAGATTCCTCCCTGTCTCCGGGGTTTAAGACAATTTTTGACCAGATGATGATCACAGGGCTTCAGGAGCTTTTGAAGGATCCGCACAATGCTACGGCAAAATCTCAGTTCCTCGGATATGCGTCTTCGCTGGCTGACTATTTTAACAATATGGCCGGAAATATGCAGAAGCTTCAGAAAGATGTAAATCAGGAGCTGAAGCTGAAGGTTGATGAGCTGAATTCTCTGGCGGGCGAGATCGCCACGCTTAACAAGCAGATCAACACCATAGAGCTCACGGGCGTAAAGGCCAACGAGCTTCGCGACAGGAGAGCGCTTCTGATAGATCAGCTCTCAGAGATCGTGGATGTGGATGTCTCCGAAATTCCGATTCAGGATGCCAACAATCCTGACCGTGTCACGGGCGCAAACAGGTTCATGATAAAGATCGCCGGGGGCCAGGTACTTGTTGACGGAAGCGAATTTAACGGTCTGGAGTGCAGGGCCAGGGAAACCTACGAAAAGGTGAACCAGACCGATATTGACGGACTTTACGAGGTATACTGGGAGAACGGACAGCAGTTTAACCTCTACAATGCGGCCATGGGCGGTGCGCTGCGCGGACTGGTTCAGATGCGTGACGGAAACAACAGCGAGAATTTCCAGGGACTTATTGTCGGCACCGGAACAAAGAACGGAGGGTTAAACGATACCGTTACCATAGAGGTGGGAAGGGAGTATCTCCAGGATCTTAACAAATGCAACCTCTCCGACCACGGCGGAATTATCAATCTGGGAAATCAGGAGTTTTATTATGATTCCTGGGAATACAGCATAAGCTATGACGATAAGGGCGATCCGGTGTACAGATATACATTCACGCTGTCCGCTGACCCCGCGCTCAATGCAAGGAGGCTTACCAACGACAGAGTGGGCAAAAACGCCACGATCGGAGCCAGCGTGGCATATCAGGGCATCCCTTATTATATGAGCCAGATGAACGAGTGGCTCAGAACCTTTTCACAGAAGTTCAACGATATTATGAAAAGCGGATACGATTCCAACGGTATGCAGGGAACCCAGATGTTTACGGCGGATCACGCGACGGACACAGAGCAGTATGATTTCCCAGACGAGGGAAGATACGACAGATACTACGGTAAGACAAGGCAGGAAGCGCTTAAGGATTTTGTCGAGGAGACGTATGACAGGCTGCTGGGAGAAAAGTACGAGGAGCTGTATCAGGCCAAACTCGAGGAGGTAAAACAGGATCCGACCGAGGCTGAGATCAGCGAGCGCCAGACGCAGCTTGAGAATGAGTACAGGGCCAAAAATCCTGATAAGACGATCACGGATGAGCAGAGAGAGGAATTTAAGGCACAGGCTGAGGCCGAATTAAAGGATAAGGCCAGAAAGACTGCCGAAAAGACCGCGAAGAAGTACGCGGACGACGAGATAAAAAATTATACCGATCAGATAAGGGAGGATGCCCAAAAGCAGGCCGAGGCTGACTTCCCTGAGACGGGAATTACCGTAGGCGTTGGAGACGACAGCTATTACCGCATGACTGCATATAACTTCGCAATACTGGCGGCTATGGAGCTGGATCCGAGCCGTATGGCGAACCGCTATTCCCAGGGCGACGGCGTGGAGCAGAATGATCTGCTTAACGATTTAAAGCTGCTTGTCACCGACAAGACCAGAATGAGCTTCAGAGGGTGTTCGGCATCTGAGTTCCTGCAGTGCATATTGTCCGATGTGGCCCTGAACTCACAGAGGGCGGGTACGTTTTATCAGAGCTTTAAGGACGTGGCGGGTACAATCGACACACAGAGAATTTCCATCTCCGGCGTGGACGAGGACGAGGAGGCTGTCAGCCTTGTAAAATATCAGCACGGTTATAATCTGGCCTGCCAGATGATTAAGACGTTGTCTGAAATGTATGACAGACTGATTTTGGAGACCGGCGTGTAATGCGGAGGACAGGAGAGGGATTATGAGAATAACCAACAAGATCATCCAGAACAATAACTTATCAAACATCAACACAAACAAGATCAATGAGGACAGGCTGAGTACTCAGAGGTCTACGGGCAAAAAGGTAAACCGTCCCTCGGACGATCCCGTGGTGGCAATCCGCGCTCTGCGGCTCAGAAGCAGCGTTACTGAAGTTACTCAGTATTACAGCAAAAACATTCCGGATGCCAGGAGCTGGCTCGACGTAACTCAGGACGCGCTGAATAACCTGACACAGATTCTCACCAACCTGATTGCCCAGTGCAACAAGGGCTCAAACAATTATCTTGAGACGGAGGACAGAGAGATTATTCTGGAGCAGATCAAGTCTCTGTCGGATGAGATATACGCCACGGGTGATGCGGATTATGCGGGGAGATATGTATTCACAGGGCACAGAACCGACACGTCCCTGAGCTTTACGGAGGAAACGGATCAGTATTTTGACATAACTGAGCAGCTCGGGACTGATGCCATAGATGATGTGACAAAGGTATACACGGATGATCTTCTTAAAATCAACGGGAGCAATTATAAAGACGTTGATGTGACGGAGCAGGAAATACGGTCTGTCTCGTGCCACAGAATAAGGCTTGCATATAACGACTGCGTGGGCGACGGAAGCGAAAGCCCGCAGATTTCTTTCCAGAAGCTTCGGATGAACGGAGATGATCCCGAGATCGGACCTGACGGAAAGCCTGTATATGATACCGTTACATGGGGCGATGCCGAGATAACTACAATGCACTCCTATGACGACCCGTATACCAAGGCTTCCGAGGATCCTGACGCGGTGATATATGTTCCTGAGACGGGAGAAATTCTTCTTGGAGAAAACAGATACAATGAACTGATGAGCTGCAGGGACGACGAGAGCACGGTGGCAAACGAGGGAGAGATCCGTGTGAATTACCAGAAATCTCACTGGGAGAAGGGAGATCTGCGTCCTCAGCACTATTTTGCATGTAAATCCGATCCCGGCGAGGAAAACGAAATTGATTACAATCTGGATTATCTTACCGATGTTGTGCCGTCGCGCCAGTCAATAGAATATGACGTGGGGTTCAACCAGACAATCAAGGTTAATTCCACGGCGGATGAGTGCTTCAAGCATGGTATCGGCAGACAGGCGGACGATCTGATCTCAGCGATGCAAAATGTGAAGGATCTGGAAAATGTTAAGGCTGAGCTTAAAAAGCTCGCCGCGGAAGCGTCGGGAAATGAGGAAAACACCGCCCACATTCAGGATCAGCTTGATGCGGTGGACAAAGCCCTGACTCTTGCCAGGGAAAAGGAGCAGTCGCTGTTTGAGTCGTCTATAACGGAATTTCAGAGTTATCTGGACGATGCAAACCTGTGTATAACGAATTGCGGAAACAGGGGCAGCAAGCTTGAGCTTGTTGAGAACCGCATGCAGACTCAGAAGACTACCTTTGAGACGCTGCAGAGCACGAATGAGGATGTTGATATCGCGGAGGTGACGCTGCAGATGGAGACGGCGACAATGATTTATGAGTCCGCGCTTATGGCGGCCGGAAAAGTAATGCAGGCCACGCTGCTTAATTATATCTGACACTGCCGCGGTTTTACGGAGAAAACCGCACGAGAGCTTTAAGACGGGAAAGGATTTCCCGTAAAAAGGATTGACGGCTGCATGAGGCAGCAGAAAAGAGGAAAAATGAGAATAGAGACAAAGATATTTGGAGAGATTGACGTTGCGGACGAAAAGATTATCACTTTTGAAAAAGGGATCATCGGTTTCCCCGAGCTTAAGAGATTTGCGCTTCTGCACGACGAGGAGAAGGGAACCGACGTTGGGATCCGTTTTCTCCAGTCGCTTGACGAGCCTGCCTTTGCGATGCCGGTGATGGATCCGCTTATTGTAAAGCCTGACTATGACCCCGAGGTTGAAGATGAGCTGCTTGCGAGCGCGGGGCACATAACCGAGGATAATATCCTTGTGCTGGTCACTGTAACGGTGCCGGCGGATCTGACAAAGATGAGCGTGAACCTTCAGGGGCCGTTTGTTATTAATGTGGAAGAACATAAGGCGTGCCAGGTGATTGTGGAAAATGGGGAATATCCTGTGAAGTTTCCCGTTTATGACATCCTGCAGGCCAGAAAGGCGGGTGAGTAGCATGCTGGCGCTTTCCAGGAAAAAGAATGAGGCTATTATTATAAATAACGATATAGAAATCACGATTCTTGAAGTCAAGGGCGAACAGGTTAAGGTCGGTATCACTGCTCCGAAGGAGGTCCCGATATACCGCAAGGAGGTTTACCTCCAGATTCAGAACGCCACTCAGGAGGCTGTCAATGCCGACGGCAT
Organism: uncultured Acetatifactor sp.; assembly: GCA_947626405.1. Taxonomy (GTDB): domain Bacteria; phylum Bacillota; class Clostridia; order Lachnospirales; family Lachnospiraceae; genus Acetatifactor. The sequence goes on from CANQSE010000048.1 coordinate 10,042, forward strand.
GGCGGCTCTGAAAACCCTTTTGGAAAACTGATGATTGGCAGGGAAGAACATTTTTTGTCCTTCCCTGTTAATTTTTTTGCCGTTAAAACCGATAAATGATATAGACGTAAATTTACTACAAAAACAGTGTCATTAATAAAACAGATTTTCACACGGAGGTGGACGAAATGATGATTGAACCGATTTCGAGTGTAATGACTGTACAGGCACAGGGAAGTGTAGTGCAGAAGCCTCAGGCACCTGTACAGACGGAAAAGCCGGAGAACGCCGACAGCAGCGTTGCGGCGGCGGAGCAGGTTGACAAGACTACGAGTATTGTGGAAAATGCCCAGGAGAAGGGGCAGACTGACGGCGGTGATCGCAACAAGGAGCAGCAGCCAAGCAGTGAGCAGATACGCAA
>CANQSE010000049.1 GCA_947626405.1 uncultured Acetatifactor sp.
AGCTTGTCCCGCCCGATGAGAGCAATAATTTCTGCCACAGGCTGGTGGATCACGGAAGGGCGGTCTGTACGGCAAGGACAAGGCCGCACTGCGAAAAGTGTTGTCTTCTCGGAATCTGCAGACAGACGGGAGTCTGAAAAACGCCGAAAAAGGAGAGAAGCGTATGCGGATGTATGATATAATTTTAAAAAAGAGAAACGGAGGCCGGCTTTCCGATGAGGAAATCCGGTTTTTTGTACAGGGATATACTAAAGGTGAAATACCGGACTATCAGGCGTCGGCGCTTATGATGGCAATATATTTCAACGGTATGACAAGCGGGGAGACGGCGTCTCTTACAACGGCCATGGCGACAAGCGGTGATATGCTTGATCTTTCGGGAATAAGCGGCATAAAGGTTGATAAGCACAGCACAGGCGGCGTCGGCGATAAAACCTCCCTGGCGCTTGGGCCAATGGTGGCTGCGTGCGGAGTGCCTGTTGCAAAGATGAGCGGCAGGGGGCTTGGACATACGGGCGGCACTATCGACAAGCTTGAGAGCTTTCCCGGCTTTAACACGTCGCTCACCGTCGATAAATTTATTGAGAACGTAAACCGCGTCGGAATCGCAATCATGGGACAGACGGCGGATCTTGCTCCGGCCGACAAAAAGCTTTACGCCCTTCGGGATGTGACTGCCACGGTGGACAACATGTCACTGATCGCAAGCTCCATTATGAGCAAGAAGCTTGCGGCGGGTGCGGATGCCATCGTGCTTGACGTAAAGACCGGAAGCGGCGCTTTCATGAAAACGGAGGAGGACGCCAGGGCTCTGGCCGCGGAGATGGTTGAGATCGGCAGACGCGCAGGGAGAAACACGATTGCCGTGATATCGGATATGGATCAGCCGCTGGGTTATGCGGTAGGAAACGCCCTTGAGGTAAAGGAAGCCATCGAGACGCTTAAGGGAAACGGCCCCGAGGATTTTACCCGGCTTTGCCTGACGCTTGGAAGCTGCATGCTGCTTGCAGGGGAAAAGGCTCGCACAAGGGAGGAGGCGGAGGAAAAATTAAAGGCGGTCATACGCGACGGCTCCGCCCTTAAAAAGCTTGCCGGGTTTGTGGAGGCACAGGGAGGAGACGGCAGGGCGGTATACGATACGTCGCTTCTGCCCGCGGCGTCCTTTACCCTTCCAGTAAAGGCTTCGGAGGACGGCTATGTGCAGCGGATGGCGTGCGACGAAATCGGAGTCTGCTCGCTGATCCTTGGAGGCGGGAGGGAGACGAAGGAGAGCGCCGTTGACCTTTCCGTGGGAATCGTCCTGCAGAAGAAAGCGGGGGACAGGGTAAGCAGGGGGGATACGCTTGCGCTTATCCATGCAAACGACTCCCAAAAGGCGCAGGAGGCTTCAAAACGCTGCCTTTCGGCTTTCGTAATCGGAAAAGAAATTCCGGGAAAAAGGCCCCTGATCCGGACAGTGCTGGGAGCGTGACAGGAAAACGGCATGTGATCCGGCATAGTTTTGTGACTGTGTAAATATAAATGGATTATGAGAAAAAACAGAGAACACAGTCAACAGAAGGAAGCTCTTGTGGAGTCGTTAAGACTTCCCAAGGATATTCTCATGGGGGCCATTAAGGTTACGCTCACTGGCTGCCGGGAGGCATGGATCGAAAACTACCGCGGGATCCTCGAATACACGGATAAGCAGATCCTGCTGCAGGGAAAGACCTGCCAGGTATGTTTTGAGGGGACCCGTCTGTCCATCGATTATTATACCAACGAAGACATGAAGATCAGCGGATGTATCGCATGCGTGAGATATCTTTGATAAGCTTGCCTGAGACGGTATTTTGACGGAGAGGACGGGCCATGATAAGAATTTTGAAGTATCTTAGGGGATATCTGCGCATACGGGTGCGGGGATTCTCTCCGGAGCGGTTTATGAATCTATGCAGCAACAGAGGGATACTGCTGTGGGATATCGTCCGCGAGGACGACGGATACTGCATGTACATAAGCCTCAAGGGTTTTTGGGAGCTGCGTCCCATTGTAAAAAAGACCGGAACAAGGGTGGCCGTGTTGGAGCGATATGGACTGCCCTTTTTTCTGCCCGGATTGATGAAGCGGAAAGTGTTTGTCCTTGGTATGGCGCTTGCCGTCATCTTCTGGCTATGGTCCTCGGGATATGTCTGGAGCATAAACCTGTACGGGAATTACCGGATCACCGACGACATGTTCATGAGTTTTCTTGAACAGAACGGCGTGACAGTCGGGATGAACCGGAAAAATTTAAACATCGGGGAACTGGAAAAAAGAATCCGCAGGAATTTTCCGCTTGTCACGTGGGTCTCCGCGAAGCTGGACGGCACAAAGCTTATAATCGACTTAAAGGAGAACGATGTGCCGCCCGTGGAAGACGACGAAAAGGAGACGGCGGGCACAGATCTTGTGGCGGATTACAGCGGGGTGGTCGTATCTATGATCGTAAGGAGCGGCGTCCCGAAGGTCTCAATAGGAGATACGGTCGAGGCGGGAGCGCTGCTTGTGGAGGGAAAGATACCGATCTGCAACGACGACGCCACGGTGAGGGAATACCGCTATGTGGACGCTGACGCGGATATTGTACTGGAATACGGAATATCACATACGGAAAGCCTTCCTCTCGATTATGTGAAAAAGGTGTACACCGGAAGGGAAAAGCAGAGCCGGTATCTGAGGTTTGGCAGCAGCAGGTTAAGCCTTCCCAGGTCAAAGCCTTATCTTGTGTATGACAGCCTGATACGGGAGAGCACTCCCATAGTATTTAAAAAGCTTTCCGTCCCTGTGGCCATGGGCATATGTACATACCGCGAGTATCAGAATGTTGAATATAAATATACGGATGAGGAGGCTGAAGCTGAGCTTACAAAAAAATTAAACGATTTTCTTGCAAGTTTAGAGGAAAAAGGGGTACAAATTATTGAAAAAAATGTTACAATAAGTATGTATGATGACAGGTGGGTCCTCGAGGGCGGTTTTATGGTGCGCGGGCCTGTTAAAAAAAGAATCCCCACGGAGAAAGTCGTGATCGGAGAATCGGAGGAAGATGACCGGCAATAAGGAAACAACGATAAAGATAGATATGACTTCAGAGCATATGCGGAAGATTTTCGGTATGAATGACGTTTATATAAAAAAGCTTGAGCGCGATTTCGGCGTTTCAGTGGTGGACAGAAACGGCGGAGTCGCGGTGACGGGCCGCGAGGATATGGCGCGGAAAGCGGCAAATGTGCTCAGGCAGCTCACCATTCTGTCGGAGAGGGGAAACGAGATTGAGGAGCAGAATGTGGATTACGCAATAGAAATGGGAATGGAAGAACGTGAAGGCGTATTGTCACAGATTGACAGCGACTGTATATGCCACACCGTAAGCGGCAAACCGATAAAGCCCAAAACCCTGGGACAGAAAACATATGTTGACGCCATACGGAAAAACATGATTGTGTTTGGGCTCGGACCCGCGGGAACAGGAAAGACTTATCTCGCAATGGCTATGGCAATCACGGCCTTTAAGAGCGAGGAGGTGGAAAGGATTATCCTGACGCGTCCCGCGATAGAGGCGGGAGAGAAGCTGGGCTTCCTCCCCGGGGATCTGCAGAGCAAGGTGGATCCGTATCTCAGACCGCTCTACGACGCACTGTACCAGATTATGGGGGCGGAAAGCTTTGCAAAAAACATGGAGAAGGGTCTGGTCGAGGTGGCTCCTCTCGCCTATATGCGTGGAAGGACTCTGGACAACGCCTATATAATACTTGACGAGGCGCAGAACACAACTCCGGCGCAGATGAAAATGTTTCGGACGCGTATCGGATTCGGCTCAAAGGTTGTTGTGACAGGAGATGCGTCACAGAAGGATCTGCCCGCGGGAGCCGTTTCAGGTCTTGACACGGCGGCCAGGGTGTTAAAGGGGATAGATGGTATCGCTTTCTGCACGCTGGATTCGAGAGACGTTGTGCGCCACCCGCTTGTGCAGCGTATCGTTAAGGCCTACGACGAATACGAGGCGAGGGAAAAATACAGAAACAGAGAGAACCATGGAAGAAAATAGACAAAAAAAGAGCCGGAGGATGCTTCCGGCGGAAATTGCGATATTTATACTGGGAGCAGGAGGCCTCATGTTCCTTGGGAGAACACGTGAAATCCCGCAGGACAGGCTTTTGGGGATGAGCGTGATGACTCTCCTCGGACTGATTGTCACGGGTTTCCGCTTCCGTATGGAATATATAAGGGGAGAGCTGGATTACAACAACGAATATCATGTGTACAGGTTCTGGCTCTGCATGGGGATTTCGCTGGCGGTGTCTTTCGCCTGCGGGTATCTTCCGGTGACGGGATGGCCTTTTTTGCTCGTCTATGTGATGCTGTCGCTGTTCAGCAATATGAGCACAGGGATCCTTGCCTCGTCGGTGCTGCTGCTTATCTCAGTGACGCTGTGCGGAGCGGGCGAGAACGTCTTTGCGCTGTACTTCATAAGCGGTGTGGTGGCCGCGACGGTCTTTCAGCGACTTGAAAGCGATTTCAGGCTGGGGATCCCCCTGTCTGTCGCCATACTAACGCTCCTTGTGTGCGAGACCGCCGGAGTTATTCTCACCGAGAACGCGAGACCGTCGCCGGAGATGTTTGTGATACCGGTGGCGAATATGATTGTCAGCAGCCTCCTTCTGCTTGGCTGTCTCAGGCTGTTTTCATCAATGGTTGTGTACCGTCATCGAAGCACCTATCTTGACATCAATGACACGGAGAGTCCGGCGCTTGTCCGCCTTAGGGACGAGGACAAGCAGGAGTACATGATGGCTGTCCATATCGCCTATTTCTGCGAGAGGATTGCAAGAGCGCTGGATCTGGACGCGGACGCTCTCAAATGCGCGGCTTACTATCACAGTATTGATGAGACCGAAAGCAGCTCTTTTCCGCCTGATGCCCGTAAGATTTTAAATGAATACAGGAATGACAGAAATCATCCCGTCTCTAAGGAGACGGCGGTGCTTGTATGCGCTGAGGCGGTGGTGACTGACATAAGCCGCATTATAAAGGACGGATCTGGCGCCGATGCGGATTACGAAAGGGTAATAGACGGTATCTTTGACAATTTTTTGTCGGAGGGAAGCTTTGATAATTGTGATATTACAATGGCTCAGATGTGTACCATGAAGAAGATTTTTAAAAGGGAGAAGCTCTACTATGACTTTTTACGTTGAAAACGAGACAGGGGAGGAATTTCCCTTTTCCGTTGAAGATACGGCACGAAAGGTGTGCGAAAGAGTGCTGGAGGAGGAAAAGTGTCCGTATGAGACGGCTGTGAACCTGCTTGTCACTGACGGGGAGGGCATCAGGACGTTAAACAGGGAATACAGGGATACAGACAGCGAGACGGACGTCCTGTCGTTTCCGAATCTGGATTTTGTGCATGCCGGTGTATTTGAGATCCCTGAGGGAAGCGAGGCGGATTATCTCGATCCCGATACGGGGGAGCTTATTCTTGGAGATATCTGCATTTGCGCTGACAGGGTGAGAGAGCAGGCAAAGCTGTACGGACACAGTCTGATGCGGGAATTTGCGTTTCTTACCGCCCACAGCATGTTCCATCTTTGCGGCTATGACCATATGGAGCCTGAGGAAGCGCGGCTTATGGAAAAAAAGCAGGAAGCTGTACTGGAAGCGCTGGGAATCACGAGAGACGATTGAGGGACATTGGATGAATCAGGTGGAAATCAGAAGAAAACAATTACAGGCGGTTTCGATGATCCTTACGCTTTTTACGCTGGCAGCAGCATCCCGCCTGACGGGATATAACGGAGCGGCGTATACTCTGTGCGCTCTTGAAGCGGTGGCGGCCGTGTGGCTAATAATCGCCGGAAGTCTGACGGATACGCTCGGAAGGATGCTGAAGGTCAGGGTCTCAAAGGGACAGCACAAAAATGCGGACAGGCTGCGCAGAAACACCATGATTCTGCAGATTGCGCTAGGTCTGGCGGGAAGCCTTGTCCTTTTGGCGGGTGCTGACAGGATCGCTTCTTCGGTTTTTCATGTACAGTATTGCACTTTTATAATTATGGTGCTATCTCCGGTGATTTTTCTTCGCTCGATTTCTGCCGTGCTTTCGGGGTATTTTCAGGGAGAAAACAAAGACGTGCCCGCTATGGCGGCGGTCGTGCTGCGGCAGATTTTTATTTTTGGATTCAGTCTGCTTTTTGGAAGGATGCTTGGAGGATACGGGGAGAAGGTAAGCGCGCTTTTAACTGATGAAAATTTCACTTCAATGTACTCGGGCGTGGGCATCGGAATAGCAGTCAGCGTTTCCGAGGCGTTTGTCGTCTTATTCCTTTTTCTTATCTATAAGGCCACGCGGCGCCGCAAGCGCGAGTTTGGCCAGGAGGTGGCGCGTTCGGGAGAGTCGTTTGCGGACAGCGTAAGGCTTTTGTACAAAAACCGAGGTCTGCAGTGGCTTACAAATTTTCTGCTTTTTCTTCCTTTCCTGCTGGGGCTTATTTTTCTGTTCAAGTCAGCCGCCGGAGAAACCGCGGCGGAGGAATACGGGATTTACGGAGCGGTTTTCTGGGTGCTCTGCGGTGTGTGTACGGCGCTTATAACGATTGCGCTCATACCGGTAAATACAAGGACTCTCCTGTGTCTGCGCAGGGACGAGCAGAGGTTTGCGCGGAACATTTTTCAAAGCGGGCTTCACGTCGGAATGGTTCATTCCCTGTTTGTCTCGGTATTTCTTGCGGTGATGTCTGCGCAGCTTGGAAGCGCTCTTTGTCCCGACAATGCGGAGGCGGCCGCCCGTATGCTGCAGGGAGGCAGCTTTACCGTGGTGTTTTTGACGGTGTCTCTGTATTTTTGCCGCTTTCTTATGCTGACCGGTGCGAAAGCGATGGTTCCGGCAGCTGTGGGTATAGCGGATATAGTGTACGTGATTCTGGTTACGGTGCTGCTCAACACCGGAAGGACAGGAATACTGTCATTGGTATACGGCGGACTGATGGGCCTGGGTGTGCTCTGTATTCTGCTGGGAGCCTTCTGCTTCAGGCAGCTTAGGATGAGACCTGACTGGATGCAGATTATTCTTGTTCCGGGGGGAGCCGCCGTGATAGAGGCGGTTGTCTGTGCGCTGATTGGAAGACTGTTTTCGCCTCATCTTGGGGCGCTGGCAACGGTTGTGACGGCGCTTGCCGCGGGCGGAGCAATATACTGGGTGCTGCTTCTTTTGCTCAGAAATTTCAGGGAACAGGAGCTTGACAATATTCCCGGAGGGAAAATAATACGCGCCCTGGGGCAGATGCTTCGGGTATTTTGATGTATAATATAGTAAAATTTGGCTGATACTGATTGCAAAGACCAGGAGAACAGTATGAAATTTGTAAAAGGTATCAGCTTATTTTTTCTATTTCCGCTCACAATGCTTGTAATAGGTTTTTATGCGGGAGTAAAGACAACAAAATTCTATTATTCCATTCCTGATACGCAGTGGGGTCTGCAGGACGGCGCAGGGCCGGACTTAATGCCGGATCAGGAAGGATTGGCTTATCAGGATAAGGACGCATCCGTCGGAAAAGATGGCGCGTCTTACGAATCCCTGCCGTCAGATGCGACACATGTGTCAGATGCGGTGCCTGTGTCCGAAAATTCGGAGACTCTCTACGTGGGCACGAAGTATGTGCTGGAGGAGACTGACGTGCTGCGCCATACCTCGGTTGAGACTGTATGGGATCTGCCTGATAAATACGTGGGGATGAACAGGGAGCAGTTTCTGGCGGCAATGGACACCTATGCGTCGTCGCCGCCGCTTACGGAGCTGCAGCGCGGTTTTGTGGGACTGGAGGTGCTCTCATTTTCGAGGGAGCGAGTGGTAGTCAGGATGGATTACAGGTATGTTCTGCCAACCTCAAGCTTTTATCTTGCCGTATACGACAACTGCGTGAGAGTCTACCTTGACGACAGGAAGACGGTGTATATTGACACGGAAATTTCCCTGGATACGCTGCCCTACGAGCTGCAGCAGGAGATTATCAGGGTAAAATGGATTGAGGACGAGGAATCCCTCTACAGCTTTCTGGAGACATATTCCTCTTAGATGCGCAAACAAACGGATTTGGGAAATAACAGGCGGAGGTGACGGGAATGTCAGGGGAAACCAAAGCAGCAACGCTAAGGCTGCATCAGGTGAGGGTTTTGGCGGACAGGAATGTCTCTCTTTTAAAAAAAGCCGCGGGTATTCTGGGGATTCCCGCAGGGGATATCACAAACGTAAAGATTGTCAGACAGTCGGTGGACGCCAGAAAAAAGCCTGTGATTTATTATATTTATACGCTTGACGTGACTGTGAAAAATCCTGACAGGGTGCCTGAAAGGTTTAAGGGTAAGGAAAATACGGAGGCTTATGCAAATACGGAGGAGTACAGGTTTCCTGATGGAGAACGGGGAACCTGCGAATCACCCGTCATAATAGGCACCGGACCTGCGGGGCTTTTCTGCGGTTATTTCCTTGCTCTTAAGGGGTTAAAGCCCATACTTTTGGAGCGCGGGAAATGCGTGGAGGAAAGGAAGCTTGACGTGGAGCGCTTCTGGCGGACTGGGCTGCTTGATCCATCCTCAAACGTGCAGTTTGGCGAGGGTGGAGCCGGAACATTTTCCGACGGTAAGCTGAATACGCTTGTCAAAGACAGCGGCGGCAGAAATCTGGCGGTTTTAAAGACATTTGTCAGGTTCGGCGCAAAGGAGAGCATCTGTTACGAGGCAAAGCCCCACATCGGTACGGACGTACTTGGCGGTGTGGTGGCCAATATGAGAAAGGAAATCATAAGGCTTGGAGGCACTGTCTGCTTTTCAAGCTGTGTCACGGATATACATATACAGGACGGAAAGGTGTGCGGCGTGACGGTAAACGGCGAGCGGCACATCAAATGCAGCCAGGTTGTGCTGGCGTGCGGACACAGCGCCCGCGACACCTTCAGTATGCTCTGTGAAAAGGGCGTGCCCATGGAGGCTAAAGCCTTTGCGGTGGGATTTCGCGTTGAGCATCCGCAGGCGATGATAAACCTGGAGCAGTATGGCAGGGAGGATCCCGCGTCTCTTGGCGCGGCATCGTATAAGGTCACGGCCGGCGCTTCAAACGGAAGGAGCGTGTACTCCTTCTGCATGTGCCCCGGAGGGTATGTCGTAAACGCTTCGTCGGAGGAGGGCAGGACGGCGGTAAACGGCATGAGCTACAGCGGAAGGAGCGGAAAGAACGCAAACAGCGCCGTGATAGTCTCAGTCACTCCCGATGATTTCGGTTCGACCCATCCGCTTGCGGGAGTCAGCTTTCAGAGAAGGCTTGAGGAGAGAGCGTACGAGCTCGGGAAGGGAAAAATCCCGATGCAGCGGTACGGTGATTTCCGCGGCCGGATCCTTGGTGAGAAGGGCCGCGGCGCATACGTAAATGAGCCGGATTCGCTGTTTCTTCCGCAGTGCAAGGGGGATTACGTATGGACTGACCTCAGCCACATACTTCCGGAGGAATGTAACAGGGCGTTTGTCGAGGGGATGGATGCCTTTGGCAGACAGATCAAGGGCTTTGACAGACCGGATGCGATTCTCTCAGGCGTTGAGAGCAGAACCTCCTCTCCGGTGCGGATAAAAAGGGACAAATACTTCCAGTCTGAGGTGCGGGGCCTTTATCCCTGCGGCGAGGGCGCAGGGTACGCCGGAGGAATAACCTCCGCTGCCATGGACGGCATACGCGTTGCTGAGGCGGTTTTTAAAGGGGAGTAAAAGTTCAGCGCGTCCGTCGTATTCAGCCCGGTACTGCCGATGTTCTCCTGACAGACGCGCTTCCGCTCGGTTTCGCACGTAACGGACACTAGGCTCGAGAGTACCTCGCCAAGTGCCGACGTGCTCAAACGGTCTGTCGGGAGAACATCGGCAGTACAGGGCGCAACTTGCAGGGAAAAGGCTTAACTGTCACAAAGGGGAGGCATAAGCGCTTCACGGGATTGACGCAGGCGAAAAAATAAAGTAAAATAGTTTTCGACAAAAAGCCTGTTATATGCCGCTGGCAGCGGCGGAATGAGAGAAAAATGAGCGATTTGCGCAAGTGTATGAAGGATAAAAGAAGGATTGTGGTAAAGATAGGCTCATCCTCGCTGACACATAAAGAGACCGGCGATATGGATTACATACGCATGGAGAAGCTTGTGCGGGAATTAAGCGATATAAGGAACCAGGGCAAGGAAGTTATCCTCGTTACGTCCGGAGCCATAGCGGCGGGAAAAAACGCGGTAAACCTCAAAGACGTCAGGGTGGACAGCAGCGCGGAGTCACTGGCCGTAAAACAGGCATGTTCAGCGGTCGGACAGGCCAGGCTGATGATGACGTACCAGAGATTGTTTGCCGAGTACAATCAGGTTGCGG
>CANQSE010000050.1 GCA_947626405.1 uncultured Acetatifactor sp.
ACCTCACGCCATAAAACTGCTATAGGGGAACGGAAATTCCGCTCCCCTATTGTTTTACCATAGATAAGGTATGATTGCAAGGAAAAACTGTCTTTTTGAACTGTTAATTCCTGCTAAAAAAATGTCCCTCACCCGTCAAAACCCCAAAAAGCTTAACGCTTCAGGTTTGTAAGCTCCTCAAGCAGAGTGTCGGACACGGTGATGATACGGCTGTTAGCCTGGAACCCACGCTGGGTCGTAATCATCTCCGTAAACTCCGAAGACAGATCCACATTGCTCATCTCGAGCTGTCCGGTTGACATACTGCCGCCGTTTGCCGTGACGTCAACTCCGATACCGTCGAACTCTCCGGAGTTCATTGTCGCGGAGTAAAGATTGTCGCCCTGCTTTTCCAGACCTGACGCGTTTGCAAATGCGGCTGTCGCGATCTGTCCAAGAAGCCTTGTCATGCCGTTGTCGTAGTTTGCGTAAATCATGCCGTCGCGCTGAATCGACACGCCGATCATGTCGCCGAGACGACGTCCCGAGCCAACTCCGAGCGTATCGGGATCATTGCTGCCGCTTGTTGCTCCGACGGTTGAGGTTCCCTTGTTGTCAAACATCGAAAGCTCGCTGAAATCGATGGATACATCTGAGAAGTTTCCGCCAAGCGCCGACAGATTCAGCGTCGCCTTCGTCTGTGTCTGCTGGCCGTTTATACCCGTAAAATATCCCGTATCTCCGTCAAATGCCACCGTGACGCCCGTAAAATTGCGTCCGACGCTATCAAATTTGCCATCGGTCGGAAGGACGGCGTCCGCGCCGTAATTGTTGCCGCCCGTAGGATTCTGTGCCAGATTGGACAGCATGGTGAGTATCGATAATTCCGTGACAGCAGGGTCGCCCTCGACGTCTGTCGTCGGCACGTTGACCAGAAGGTTAAGGAAATCGTCGGTTGATCCCTCAAAACCGTAAGCGGCCGCTATGGCGTCAAGCTGCTCCTGGACCGTTGCGGGTTTATCTACACGTCCTCCGCCATCTTCTTGGTATGACAGCGTACATTCCTTGCTCCGATCCTCCAAAACGCCGCGCACATACATCTGGCCCAAATCAGCCATCACCTCGTTGCCGCGCTTTAACACGCCGTTATCCCATGTGTAATCGGTATTGTTAAAGGAGACTGAGCCAGGCTTATACTGCTTGCCGTCCCCTCCGAAAAGCGCAAGCGCATCCGCGCCCGATGCCACCACGTTACCGGTCGAATCAAGGATCTTTGTCAGCTCAAGGCTGTACTGGTTCTTGTTTCCGGACTGGCGGAAAACGAATTTTGCCGTGTACTCATATCCAAGCGCGTCAAAGAAATTCAGGTTCACTGCCTTTCCGTTTACGCTTGTCACATCGGTGTCGTTTTTGTCGATAATGCCGTCCATGTAGGCCTGGGAAGTAGCCTCCGGAGGATAGGTCATGTTGGCCGTGCTCATAATCCGCAGAGCAGTCACGGAGTCCTGCCTGATATTTCCCGTCTCCGGATCAACCTGCCAGCCCATAACATTGTATCCGGTGCTTGTCATTGCAAGGTTGCCCGCGCCGTCCACATAGAAAGAGCCGTCTCTGGTGAAAAAGTTCTCAAGACCGTTGTTGACAACAAAGAAGTTGTCGCCGGTTATCATAATGTCAAAGGGATTGCCTGTGGACTGGGAAGAACCCTGTCCGGAAATATTGATGTTGATGGCTCCCGACTTTACGCCCAGACCAATCTGTCTGGCATTTACACCGCCTATTCCGGTTGCTGCGTTGGGTCCGCTGGCCCTCTGGGTGGTCTGGCTCATCAGCTCGCTGAAGACGATTGAGCTTGACTTGAATGCGGTAGTGTTTACGTTTGCAATATTGTTGCCGATTACATCCATTTTGGTCTGGTGTGTCCTCAGTCCCGCCACTCCAGAGTAAAGTGATCTCATCATAGTGTTTGTTCCTCCTTACAGGAACGGAGCGGGCCTCTCTCCGTCATTCGAGAGGCCGTGACCCCCTTTCAAGGTCCGGTCACATTATAACTGCTCCGTTAATATTGGTGAATACATTTTCGGTTGTGTCCGTACTGTCCATCGCAGTAACTACCGTGCGGTTCGGCACGTTTACTATAAACGCAAGCTGGTCAACGATCACAAGGGATTCTCTTATTCCTTTCATTCCGGCTTTCTTTGCCCCGTCGTTCAGCCTTTCAAGCTGTCCCTCGCTGAGTTCGATGTTTCTGTCGCTCAGCCTTCCGAGCGCGTGCTTGGAAAATTTTAAGCTTCCGGCCGTCTCCTGCGCGTTCTTTAACTCCAGGATATCCTTGAAGGAAAGTCCCTCCGCCGTCCTGCCGCTCCCCGCTTTTTTTGAATTGCCAAGGTATCGGTCAGTCAACTGCTCGATGGAAAGATATGTGCTTTTCTGAACATCCATTTTCCTCAAGCCTCCGTTACTCTTTTCCGGCATCCTCCGTGCTGCCGTCCGTACCGTCTTCGCCGTCTCCTCCGACGCTTCCGGATTCGTCTACATTTCCGTTTTCGTCTCCGTCCACGCTTTCGTCTTCATCCTTTGGCAGCTCGTTTCCGTCCTCGTCAAGTCCTGCCGCATGGCGGACCTCCTTTAATCTCTCCACGTATTTCTCGTATTTCTCAATTGTTTCTTTTGCAAGGAAGCCCTTCTCGTAATCGTTCATGCCCTCGTAGATTTCCTTCAGCTCGTCGATTGCCGCCGCATCCGTCAGATCAACCGCTCCCAGAACCGGAAGTTTGTTCATCTTGACGCTGAAGTCAAGAGCCTTGTCGTATGCGTCCTGATATGTCTTGTCAACCACCGTGTCAAGGTCGTCAAGCGAATAAAGCTCCTCGTCGATTGCAAGATACGCCTTTCCACCCTCGAACACCACATAGTCAACCTGTCCTCTGACGTACTTGGATTCTCCCGACGACGTGGTCGTCTTGATGTAAACCTCCTGCCCGACAAGCGAGGAAGCTCTCTGAAGCTCCATTGTGGACGCCATGTTCTGCATCTGCTCGACCTGCGAAAACTGGGCGTATTGAGCAATATACTCGGTATTGGACGTGGGCTCCAAAGGATCCTGGTACTGCATCTGCGCTACAAGAAGCTTCAGGAAAGATTCCTTATCCATGCCGCTTGTGGCGTTTGACTTGTTTTTCAGTGAATTTTGCGACTCAGTCTCAACAATTTTCCCGTTTTCAACCGGTGCCATTAAAGCCATGGCAATTCTCCTTTCTCTCTGGTTTTTCCGATGATGTTCAGGCTGTGTAATCCACCTGTCCGCCGTTTGCCGCCATCATCTCCGCGGCAAGCGTTTCTTCCTGTGTAAGATCCTCAGCTTGCGCGAGATCCGTCAGATTAATTCTTCTTGTTCTCGTTCTTCTGGCTGTATGGTTCTGTTCCCGCTCTCCGCTCTGTCCTCTGCCCTGATCGAGGTTTCTCTCAAAAGCGTGGGATTCCACGGTGACTTCAATTGCCTCCACCCTGACTCCCTGCTCGTCAAAGCTTTGTCTGAGCTGGACCATCTGGCTCTCCAGAGCTGTCTTCACCGCCTCGTTCTGCGCGATGAAGTTCGCCGTCAGCACTCCGCCCCTGGAAGTTACCTGAATGTGAAGATTTCCCAGGCTCTCCGGATGAAGCGCCATCTCAAGGCTCGTGTTTTCCGGACTGATACGCACTCTCATGTAATCCATGATCTGACGCATGATATCCTGTGTGTCAGCATTGTAAGCGCTCTGAGACGTCTGTGAAGTCTCCTGCGTCCGGCTCCCCAGAGCGGCCTGGAACTGCTCCTGCCTGACATCCTGCGCCAGCGCGGAATAATGTCCGTTTCCGTCTGACGTGTCGCTGTGCCTGTCTGACCGGGTACGGGACTGTCCCTGTTCCTCTCCTGCTTCGCTGTCGGTGTTTTCCTCATTCACGGGAATCGTCTGCGGATTCTCCGGCTGGCGGATATCCTCCGCGTCTGCCTGAGGCGCTTCCTCAACGGGCTGATTCTGCGTATCACGCAGCGTCTTTCCCGCTGTCTCAACGACAATCCGTATGTCCTGCGTGTTTTCAGGATTTTCCGGCATCTGCTGTGCCGTGGTTTCCTGCGTCTGCTGCGCCTGTGTTGTAATCACGGTATTAAGCTGTTCGGGAGATACCTGCATTTCCTGCGCCGCCTGGCCGATAAGCTCATTCGCCGCCGCGGTCAGCTCCTTAAAGTTCTCATAAAGCTTTCCGTCCGTTACAAGCGCATACGGATCATCCGTTCCGCTAAGCTTCATAAGAAGTTCTCCCAGGGAGTTTCGATCCAGCAGGCTCAGCCCGTCCATGTCAAGCTCCTGCATCACTTCCTGCAGCTTGTCAGGGCTGATGCCCATAACGTCCGCAATTCGGTTCATCATGTCGATTGACGCTGTTTCCAGCACTTCCATGATACGCTGCAGCTCATCCTCGGGTATGTCTTCAAAAGCCGTTTCCTGCTTTTTCCCGGCTGCTCCGCCGCGGTTCATGATCCTCTCCCTGTGCGTGTCCCTGGCTTTCAGCGAATCGCCCGGAGCCTTTTTAACCGCTGCCTGCTGCCTGTCTCCGGATCCGTCCGTGCGGCTGTGAATGTCTTCCCTGACCGTCCGTCCGTTTAACACCGTGCCAAACCCGCCTGCCGACGAAGCCCTGGCGCCGCCCTGAGCAGCCTGCAGACCGTTCAGAACAGAACCTACATCCTTTACAGATGTACTTGTCATCTCTTACCTCCTTTCCAAAATTATTTATATTCCTCACAAGTTTTATTTCGGCATGACGCCGTCAAAACTTAAGAGTCCGGATCCATAATTGTCGCCACCCTGGCGCTGAATTCAGCCGTCATCTGATTCATGATGGCCGCTCTGGCATCGGCGCTCATGGCCTTTAGTATCCTCGCCACACGGTTTAAGTCAGTCATCTGCAAAAAAAGCTCCGCGGCAGCCTTGGGTTTCATCTGGGCAAAGCCGCTGACGTAATCCTCAAATTTGGAATCTTCCTCGAGCTGGACAATCACCTGCTTATACAAAAGCTCGGCCGTGGCGGGATTCATCTCCTCATACCATTTTCTGTATTCCTCCGCCCCCGGGCCCTTGTCGGAATAGACAACCTCGTTGTAAAAATCGTTCTGTATCCTCTGAAATTCCACCTGCGCCGCCTCAAATTCCTTGAGCCGGCTCACCTCGGCACGCAGCGTCTCGAGATCCGCATCCTTTGCGTTGACCGAGGCCTGGAGACGCTCCACCTCGAGCTCAAGATCGCGTATGTAGTCAACGGCCTCCGGCAGACTGGAATACCCCCCGTAGCTGTCAGGGTCGTTTGTCTCGGTCACGGAGGATTTTGGCAGGATTTTGTTTACCACGGGAACATCCTTTAATATGGGCGCGAGCACTGAGCTGCCGAATCCGCCTATATCAAGCTTTACGATCACGCAGATAACCGCAATCCAAAGCGCAACGATAAGCAGCGTCGCCCCAAAGGTAACAAGGCCGTTGGAGCCCTCGTCCCCAATAGCCTCCTCCTGCCTTGCAAGCTCCTTTGCCCTGCGCTTTACCTCGCGGCGCTGGTTCTGTTTATCCTTCTTAAGTTTCTGTCTTTCGCCCTTTATACGCTTTTTTTCGTTCTGGGCTTCCACTGTAAGGTCATTAGCCATAATTTTCCTTCACTCCCGAATACGCACGTTACTTTCAGGCGCGTGCTTCTTCTCTGCCTTCGGCGCTTTTGCGGCGGCCGTAAACATAGCTTGTCAGCTCGTCCACTTCCTTGCCCTCCCGCCTTTTCTCGTCCTCAAGGAACTGCTGAAACGCCTTTTCCTTTAAATTTTCATGTGTCTTGCGCTCCTGCATGACGAGGGTGAGCTTCTCTCTTGCCCGCTCAAGGACCTGCTCGGCGCGGCTTACCCTCTCCGTCTGGTCGGCGACAAAGCCGTCCATTACAAGAATCGCGTTTCTGTTTTCTTCTATGTCGCGCACATTCAGGTCTCCGCTCAGAAGCGATGACGCCTTCCCGCTGTATTCCTGTCTGCGCGCCATAAGCCCGTCAAGGAGCTCCTCCTCCCTGTCAAGCGATGCTCTCGCCGCGGAAAACTCCTGTTTTGCCTGGTTTTCCATCTTAAGCTTGATATCAAGTATACTCTGCATGGCGTAATGAAACCGTGCCATATCACGTCACCTCTCAGGATTCAAAAAGCGCCTCCAGCATTGCCACGCTTTCATCGAAATCAAATTTTTCCTCCGTATCCTGACACAGGAAATCATTCACGGCATCGATCTTCGTTATTGCATAATCTATAGCCGGATTGCTGCCGCTCTTGTACGCCCCTATATTAATCAGATCCTCCGCCTCGTTGTAGGTCGCCAGGACGTTCTTTAGCTTTCCAGCCGCCTGCTTATGCTCCCTTGATGCGATCTGGCTCATACATCTCGAGATGCTCTGCAGGATGTCAATCGCGGGATAATGATTCTTGTGACCCAGTTTTCTGTCCAGCATGATATGGCCGTCAAGTATGCTCCTTGCCGTGTCGGTTATGGGCTCGTTGAAATCGTCGCCGTCCACCAGCACGGTGTAAAGTCCCGTAATGGAGCCCTTTGCAGCGCGTCCGGCCCGCTCGAGCAGCTTCGGAAGCTCAGAATAAACGCTTGGCGGATATCCCCTGCTGACCGGAGGTTCGCCGCTCGCAAGCCCTATCTCTCTCTGAGCCATGGAAAATCTTGTGAGAGAGTCCATCATAAGAAGGACGTCCCTGCCCTGATCGCGGAAATATTCCGCGATGGCCGTGGCGGTCTTGGCCGCCTTGTTGCGCTCAAGCGCTGGTCTGTCCGACGTGGCGACCACGACGACGGAGCGGCGCATGCCCTCCTCGCCAAGATCCCGCTCTATAAATTCGCGGACCTCACGTCCCCGCTCTCCTATGAGGGCGATCACGTTGATGTCCGCCTTTGTATTTCTGGCAAACATGCCCATAAGTGTAGATTTTCCCACACCTGAGCCGGCAAAAATTCCTATGCGCTGTCCCTTGCCGACGGTGATAAGGCCGTCCACTGCCTTAACGCCCAGCGGCAGCACCTGATCGATAATCTCACGGCTCATAGGATCCGGCGGCGCCGCTTCCACAAGGCACGGCGTCCCATCGGGCTGCGTGCCGTCCACAGGCCGCCCCATACAGTCAACCGTCTTTCCCAGCAGCTTGTCACTGACCAGTACCTTTAAAGGCTTTTCGGTGTTCTCCACAATGCTGCCAAGGCCGATGCCGTCCACGGAACCGTACGGCATCAAAAGCGTCTTTTTGTCCTTAAAGCCCACGACCTCCGCCATCACGGGGGGTAAATCCTCCCCGGGAAAAATCCGGCACACGTCCCCAAGCCTTGCGTCGGGCCCGGCCGACTCTATGGTCAGCCCCACCACGTTTACCACTTTTCCCATCCTTCGGACAAAATTCTGATCCTGCAGCTTAAGGTATTTGTCAAAATCTATCACAGGCTTTTGCAAGACTTCATTCCTCCCCGGACCATGAAAGCAGCCTGAGCTTCTGCTTCAGGCCGTTAAGCTGCGTCCCAAGGCCGCAGTCAAAAATACCGCTGTCCGTCTCAATCAGACATTCATTCTTTCCAAGCGTCACGTCCTCCACAATCTCGACGTTTCCCGCATTTGAAGCCGTACCTGCCAGGATCTGCTTTTTCTGCATTACCACATAACTGTAATCCTCTTTGGAAACATGGATCAGGAAAGTGCCTCCGCCCTCAAGCTTGTGCATTGTATTTGATATAAGGTGCGTCAAAACATCCCTGTTTCCGCTCAGATCCACCTGAAAAATATGCTCGTAGACCGAAGTGACTGTATCTATGAATTTCGGCTCCAGTTCATCCATCAGCTTCTGGTATTCTTCTTCAAGCCGGCGCGACTTCTCCTGAAATTCATTTCTGACTGCATCGGCCTCGGCCCTTGCACTGGCCTGACCGTCCTCGTAGCCCTGCTGTCTGGCCTGTTCGCGGATACTTTTTCTTTCTTCCTCCGCGCGGGACTTTGCGTCCGCAATTATCGCCGCGGCCTCCTCCTTTGCACGGTTTAAAATATCTCCGGCCTCGGCCCTTGCCCTTTCAAGCATGGCTTCGGCGTCCGGTCCGGCCTTTATCACGCCGCCCTCTGCTCCAAACTCCTGCCCCTCCGGAAGCTCAACTTCCTCCGCGCCAAGCCCGCCGACAAATCCGTCTGCGGCTTCGTCGGCCTGCACTGCCGCATTTGCCTGACTGTTTTCCCCGCGCCGCCTGAGAAGCTCGTTCGTGTCGATGACCCTTTTCTCCTCGGCCTCCACCGCCCAGAACTGCTTCACAAGATTCCTAGACAACGATCTCGTCACCTCCGCCTCTGGAGATTACAATATCGCCGGAATCTTCCAGTTTTCTTATAATATTTACAATCTTCTGCTGTGCTTCCTCCACATCCTTCATGCGGACAGGGCCCATAAATTCCATATCTTCCTTTATCATAACAGCAAGACGCTTGGACATATTGTTGAAAATAGCGTTCTGGACCTGCTCGTTTGCACTCTTTAAGGCGACTGCAAGATCCGGATTGTCCACGTCGCGCAGCACGCGCTGGATCGCCCTGTCGTCCAGAAGCAGTATATCCTCGAACACAAACATCTTCTTTCTGATCTCGTCGGCAAGCTCCGGCTCCTCGATCTCCAGAGTTTCCATTATATGACGCTCCGTTCCTCTGTCCACCGTATTTAAAATCTCCACGACAGCGTCCACACCGCCGATAATGGTGTAATCCTGGTTCACAAGGCTTGCAAGCTTTGATTCAAGCACCTTCTCCACCTCCTTGATGACATCGGGGCTGGTGCGGTCCATGACGGCGATTCTCCTTGCCACGTCAGCCTGTCTGTCGGGCGACAGCGAGGATATTATTATTGCCGCCTGTGAAGGCGAAAGATAAGACAAAATCAGCGCGATTGTCTGAGGATGTTCGTCCTGGATAAAGTTGATAAGCTGCGTGGCGTCAGTCTTTCGCACAAACTCGAACGGCTTCACCTGAAGGGAAGCTGTCAGCTTGCCGATGACATCCATCGCCTTCTCGGAGCCGAGAGCCTTCTCCAGCAGATCCTTTGCATAATTAATTCCGCCCTCAGCTATATACTGCTGGGCGAGGCACACCTCATAGAACTCGTTGATAACCTGTTCCTTCACCTGGGGCGTCACGCTCCTGGTGTTGGCGATCTCGAGGGTAAGCTCCTCGATCTCCTCCTCCTTAAGATGCTTAAATATTCCGGCGGATCTCTCCGGCCCAAGGGAAATCAGAAGGACAGCGGCCTTCTGTACCCCTTTCAGTGTTTCACCGTTAGCGCCTCTGGGCATACCGACACCTCATTTCTTTCACGGGATCTACTCCCAATCCTCATTCAGCCAGTTACGCAGCAGATTTGCCGCTGCTTCCGGATTTTCGTCCACAAATTTTTCTATAAGGAGCCTTGTCTCGGACTTTGTCTCCACATCTATATCCTCCAGACCGGCCTCCGCGGTTGACTGGAGCATTGATTCCACGGAAAGCTCCTCCTCCTGCTCCTCGCCCTTCTTTGTGCGCATGCTGCGAAGCACCACAAATGCGAGCAGTCCGAGGATAAGAATAATCATCACAATGCTCAGAATGTCCGTCGCGCTCAGCGAGAAGCCTTCCGCATCGTTGAAAACCGGAGACTCATAGGCGACAATTGTTATGCGGTCGCGGCTGATGCCTGTCGCGTTGGCGGCCATGTCGTAAAATACGTCGTCAACCTCCATCCTCACGTCCGCGCTGTTTGCGTCCTTGAAATCCTCCCAGGTCATACCGTCGGTGAGAAGCCCCTGGCGCCTTACGCTGTCCTCGTTGTACTCGCGGTACGTAATAAGTGCAAGTGACATGGAGGAATTGTCGTAATCAATGCTTCCGGCGATGGTATTTCTGTACTCCATCATCTCGTTTGGAGAATATTTGATGTTTTCCTCGTTTGTGGAGGATTCGCTGTTGCTGTAATTTGGCCAGACATACGTGCTGAGATCGTCACTGTCGTTGCTGTCCGTCCCGGGTACGCCGTCCACACCGTTTGTAGACTCCGATTCGTATCTCGAGCTCTCCGCATACATTCCCTGGTCGTGACCCTCAGGAGCGTAAAATTCGTGAACGGTCCGTTCATATTCGCTGTAGTCAACGCTGAGCCGCGCCACAACCTGGATCTGGTTAAACTGTCCGGTGCCAAGGAGCACACGCTTCACCTGGCTGTTTAACATGGACTCGGCCTGGTTCTGCAGCTCCTGGATAGAACCGGCAATTCCGGCGCTGGAATAATCGTCTCCTCCCGCGAAAAGAATGTTGCCGTT
>CANQSE010000051.1 GCA_947626405.1 uncultured Acetatifactor sp.
CAGACTTAGGTGCGGTACTTTCGCACCTTAGTCGGAGTTGGCAGTTAGTTCGGCGGAGCGTTGCCGCGTTTGCGGGGACATAACCGCCGCCGATGTCGTCACTTGCCCCCACATCCTAACTTGCCCTTGCCCCCTCATTCCCACTTTCACTCCCAATCCCACAAAACCAATACAGCAGCAAACCTCCTCCGCATCCCTTGAAAAACCTTGAAAAAACGCCTTGAAAAAAAGAGTAAACTCGCCATTTTACTTATGGATTATTATGCGCTTTTATTGTATAATGTTTTATGTCTGATGCAGTATGACTTTGAGAGGTGAATCAATATGGATTTAAAGCATGATGAAGCGGTCGAAATTACTTTAAATTCCTTTGACGATGATGAGATCGGAAGCAGGATGTCAACCAATTACATCAGCATACGAGAGGGCGCAGACGTCCGCCAGGCAATGCGGGAGCTGGTCAACCAGGCGGCGGAAAACGACAACATTTCCACCATCTATGTGACGGACGGCGACGGCCGTCTGGTGGGAGCAATCGATCTGAAAGACCTTATTATCGCCAGAGGCGATACCGATCTGAAAAAAATAACGGCGGTATCTTATCCTCATGTGTACGCAGACGAGCCTATAGCCGACTGCATCAACAG
Organism: uncultured Acetatifactor sp.; assembly: GCA_947626405.1. Lineage (GTDB taxonomy): Bacteria > Bacillota > Clostridia > Lachnospirales > Lachnospiraceae > Acetatifactor. Next base: position 648 of record CANQSE010000051.1, read on the forward strand.
GATAATGGACTACTCTGAAGATTCCATTCCTGTGCTGGATGCTGACAATAAGCTCAAAGGCGTCCTGACATCCCAGGAGCTGGCCCAGTTGGTGGACGATGAGCTGGGCGAGGATTACGCAAAACTGGCCGGTCTGTCCGCGGAGGAGGATCTGAGCGAGCCTCTTAAAAAAAGCATTGCAAAGCGACTCCCGTGGCTGATGATCCTGCTGGGACTTGGGCTGGTAGTGTCCGGAGTGGTGGGAATGTTTGAGAAGGTGGTGGCGCATCTTGCCGTGATAGTGAGCTTTCAGTCTCTGATCCTAGATATGGCCGGAAACGTGGGAACGCAGTCTCTTGCCGTGACAATCCGTGTCCTGATGGACGAAAACCTGAGCGGAAAACAGAGAATGTATCTTGTCTGGAAGGAAACGCGGGTGGGACTGTTAAACGGTCTCATCCTTGGTTCGATGTCGTTTGCCCTTGTGGGACTGTACCTTATGCTGTTTAAGGAGCAGACGGCAGTCATGGCTTTTTCCGTCTCATTCTGCACGGGCGCCGCGCTGCTTTTGTCCGTAATTTTGTCCAGCCTGTCGGGTACGGTTGTGCCTCTGATATTTAAAAAACTTAAGGTGGATCCGGCGGTTGCCTCGGGACCCTTGATAACGACGCTCAACGATCTGGTGGCCGTGGTCGCGTATTACGGACTTGCATGGATGCTTCTTATTAATTTCATGAATTTGTGAATGTGCGGCGACGCAGGCGCTAAGCGGGATGCTGACCTGAAAATAAAGATGGAAAAACGGAAGGAAAAAATAATATGCCGGTAACGGAATATCTTGAGAGAAATGCAAGGCTTTATACCGACGAGGTGGCTCTGGTGGAACTGAATCCGGAGCAGAACGACACGCGCAGGATTACGTGGAAGGAATATGAACTCGTGGAACCTGACAGGTTCCAGCCATACAGGAGAGAGATCACCTGGGGCGTTTTTAACGAGAAGGCTAACCGCGTGGCAAATATGCTGATAGGCAGGGGAATAGGCAAAGGAGACAAGGTTGCCATCCTGATGTACAACTGCCTTGAGTGGCTGCCGATATATTTTGGAGTTTTAAAGAGCGGAGCCATTGCGGTGCCGTTTAATTTCCGATATGATGACGACGAGATCCTGTATTGCGTGGAGCTTGCGGAGGTTGACATAGTTCTTTTTGGCGCGGAATTTATAGGCAGAATCGAAGTAAACGCGGAGCGCCTGAGCAAGGGAAGGCTCCTGATATTTGTGGGCGACAACTGCCCGGGGTTTGCGGAGAGCTACCACGAGCTTGTGTCGGACTGTTCCAGCAAGGCGCCCGGAGTGGAAATTTCGGAGGATGATTTCGGCGCAATATATTTTTCGTCAGGCACAACCGGATTTCCCAAAGCCATTCTGCATAAGCACTTAAGTCTGACACAGGCTGCCGAGATGGAGCAGAAACATCATGCAACAGGCAGGGACGACACTTTTCTCTGTATTCCGCCCCTGTACCACACAGGCGCCAAATTTCACTGGATGGGAAGCCTTGTGGCAGGAAGCAGGGCTGTCCTGTTAAAGGGAACAAGACCCGAGACAATACTTTCTGCCGTATCGCGGGAGCACTGCACGATAGTGTGGCTCCTGGTTCCATGGGCGCAGGACATACTTGACGCACTTGACAGAGGCGATTTAAAGCTTGAAGATTACCGGCTTGATCAGTGGAGGCTGATGCACATAGGAGCTCAGCCTGTTCCACCGTCGCTGATCCGCCGGTGGAAGGAGTATTTCCCCAATCATCAGTATGATACAAACTACGGACTCTCCGAATCAACGGGCCCGGGCTGCGTTCACCTTGGAATGGAGAACATACATAAGGTTGGTGCAATAGGAATCCCCGGATATCGCTGGGAATGTAAGATTGTGGGTGAAGACGGCAGCGAGGTGACGGGAAGGGATGTGGGAGAGCTCTGTGTGAAAGGGCCCGGCGTTATGACATGCTATTACAACAATCCCGAGGCGACGGCCGAGGTGCTTAAGGACGGCTGGCTCTACACTGGCGATATGGCAATGAAGGACGAAGACGGTTTTATCTTTTTGGTGGATCGCAAGAAGGATGTAATAGTAAGCGGCGGTGAAAATATTTATCCTGTGCAGATTGAGGACTTTTTGCGGAGATTCGAAAAGGTAAAGGACGTCGCCGTGATCGGCCTGCCCGACAGGCGGCTAGGAGAAAAGACGGCGGCGGTAATTGAGATAAAAGACGGCTTTACATGCACGCGGGAGGAAATAGAGGAGTTCTGCATGGGACTTCCAAGGTACAAGCGTCCGCGTGAGATCATTTTTGACAGGATCCCGAGAAACGCCACAGGAAAGATAGAGAAACCAAAGCTTCGCAAAATTTACGGAGCGGATAATCTTGTGGCGAAGGAAAATCAGAGCTGACAAAAGCTGTCGGCTGTTGCAAGGCATGAGTTAGGAGAGATTTCACATGAGAGAATTAATGCTTGGAAACAAGGCGCTTGCCAGAGGGCTGTACGAAGCCGGCTGCAAAGTAATATCGAGCTATCCCGGGACTCCCAGCACGGAGATCACAGAGGAGGCGGCGCTTTATCCGGAGATATACTGCGAGTGGGCGCCAAACGAAAAAGTGGCGCTTGAGGTTGCTCACGGTGCCAGCCTGGGCGGAGTAAGAAGCGCCTGTGCTATGAAGCATGTGGGGCTTAACGTGGCAGCGGATCCTCTGTTTACTATATCCTATCAGGGAGTAAACGCCGGTCTGGTGATTTGCGTGGCGGACGATCCCGGTATGTATTCCTCACAAAACGAGCAGGATTCCCGCCATTATGCCCTGGCAGCAAAGGTCCCGATGCTTGAGCCGTCCGATTCCGACGAGGCAAGGCTCTTTGCAAAGCGCGCATTTGAACTTTCGGAGCGTTTCAACACGCCTGTGCTCATCAGAATGTGTACAAGAGTGTCGCACTCGCAAAGCGTGACGGAACCCGGGGAACGGGTAGTGCCCCCAAAGGTTCCTTATGTGAAGGATCCAACTAAGGTAATGATGACGGTAAATTCCCGCAATGCCCATGTAAGGGTTGAGAAGCGGACGCTGGAGCTTGCGGAATTTGCCGAGAACTGCGAATTGAACAGGGTGGAAATGGGGGATACCTCCCTTGGGATAATTACGTCGTCAATTTCCTATCAATATGCAAAGGAAGTGTTCGGAGAAAGCGCAAGCATCTTAAAGCTGGGAATGGTATATCCTCTGCCGGAGAGACTGCTTAAGGATTTTGCCACCAGGGTGGACAGGGTTATCGTTCTTGAAGAACTTGATCCCTTCATAGAGGATCACTGTAAAAAGCTTGGAATTAAGGTTTCCGGCAAGGAGCTTTTTCCAATATGCGGAGAGTTCTCACACAACCTTATACGGAGCCGGATGGGAATGGACGTGCCCGTGTCGGCGGAGCTTGGTGAGGAGGTGCCGGGACGGCCGCCGGTCATGTGCGCAGGTTGTCCTCACCGCGGTATTTTCTACATTCTGAAAAAGAACCGGTGTATGGTGTACGGAGACATCGGATGTTATACTCTCGGCGCAGCGGCTCCCTTAAACGCAATGGATCTGAATGTGTGCATGGCGCCTCCTGCTCCGGACTGCACGGCTTTAACCTTGCCATGGGACGGGAGGGTGAAAAACACAGCGTTGCGGTCATAGGAGATTCAACCTTTATTCATTCGGGAATAACGGGAATCACGGATATCTCCTACAACATGACAAACTCAACCGTAATTATTCTCGATAATTCCATAACGGGGATGACCGGACACCAGCAGAATCCCACCACCGGCAAAAATCTGCGCGGGGAGCCAGCCGGAAAGGTTGATCTTGAAAGTCTCTGCCGCGCCGTCGGATTTGACAGGGTGAGAGTTGTGGATCCCTACGACCTCGAGCAGACTGACAGGGTCTTAAAAGAGGAATTGGATGCGGAGGCTCCCTCCGTCATTATAAGCAGACGCCCATGTGTGATGATAAAGGGAACGGTACATAAACCTCCGCTTACGCCAAAGGAGGATAAATGCGTGGGCTGTAAGGCATGTATGCAGATTGGCTGTCCCGCGGTCTCTGTGCGGGACGGAAAGGTAAAAATAGACAGCACGCTCTGCATCGGCTGTAAGGTCTGCACGCAGATGTGCAGATTCGGAGCGCTTGAATAACGGGAACGGGATTTCACAGGAAGGAAGATACGATGGCCACGAAAAATATTATGATCGTAGGTGTAGGCGGTCAGGGGACTCTGCTTGCCGGCAAGCTGCTGGGACAGCTTCTGCTGCAGCAGGGATATGACGTAAAAGTTTCTGAGGTTCACGGCATGAGCCAGAGGGGCGGAAGCGTGGTGACTTATATCCGCTATGGCGGGAAAGTCTGCTCGCCCGTCATAGACAGAGGCGAAGCTGATATCATTCTCTCGTTTGAAAAACTGGAGGCCGCGAGGTGGCTGCCCTATTTAAGGCCGGACGGGCTTATAATAATGAACACGCAGAAGATTGAGCCGATGCCTGTCATTACGGGAGAAGCTGAGTATCCCGACAGGCTGGAGGAAAAGCTCAGGGAGACAGGAGCTGTAGTTGACGCGGAGGATTTCCTGGCCATTGCCGAGGAAGCGGGCAGCTCAAAGGCGGTAAACATCGCATTGATTGGAAGACTGTCAGCTTATTTTACGGATATTCCCAAAGAAGAATGGCTTAAGGCCATTGAGAGCTGTGTGCCGGCAAAGTTTCTGGATATGAACAAAAAAGCATTTGAAATGGGACGTCAGCGCAGTTGAAATATTCTGTATGTTCGTCCGTTTAACCCCAAAATATTTCCGGCCATTATGAATTGCGTAATCGTATTTGTTTTCGCATTCAAACGCTGCGGGTCAGCTTAAGAAGTCCTGCGGCGTTTTCAAAAAGTATGGCATCAAGTTCGGATGAGGTGAGCCCGCTTGCGCGTACAAGCTCAAGCGCTTCAGACATGTCTGTCCATGGGCTGTCAGTGCCAAACAGAATGTGGTCTGTGCCGAAGGCTCTTACCATGCGGAGAAACTGATCGCGGCTAAGCGCGGTATGCTCGGATGCGTCGTCCAGAAATGCGCCCGGGCGGAGCGGATCCAGTGAAAAAGCGGTATCAAGATAAACTCCGCAGCCGCTCAGCAGTTCTTCGGCTTCATTCCAGCAGTCCCATCCTCCCATATGGGCAAGGACAAGCTTATCCGGGCGGATCTGTCTGCAGACTCTGAGTATGCGGTATGGAGCGGCAAAATCCGCACCGGGGAAGCTTGCGTCGAATCCTGCATGAGTCAGGACGATAAGTCCGTTTTCACAGGCATATTCGATAATCCTCATATAACGGATATCGTCAATATCAGTCTGTTGGAACACAGGATGTATCTTTATCCCGGGTACGCCTTTTGCAGCAAGGCATTTCAGTTTTTTTTTATAGTCTTCGTTGTCGGGGTGTATACCTCCGAATGAGAGGATTCCGGTCTCGGGAAAGCGGTCGTTTGTCCCGACAGCCAGACGGTTGATGTCCTCTGTCTGCGAGGGCTTTGTCGCAACCGGAAGAAGTACCGCGCAGTCGATGGATGCTGCGCTCATCTTTTGTTTTAAACCTCTGATAGTGCCGTCCGAGTAGCTTTTTATATTGGCGCTGGCGGACAGCCTTGCAATCGCGCGGCCGGCTATTGCATCAGGGAATGTGTGAGTGTGAAAATCAAGGATCATTTTTATGCTCCCTGTACGCTTTAGCGCACATGTCAATAAATGTTATCGTAAATATACTTTCAAACGCTGCTGTCAATCTGTTTTTTGCGCGTCTGTTTTTTCAGAGTTAAAATATTCTTCCTTAAGGATTGAATACCGACTGGAGATAATGCCGCACACATATGCGCCCGGAGCCTTCCGCTTGTCTTTTTCTAGCCTGTCAAGGTATACGGGGGGCTCAAACTCGATTACCACCCTGGCTTTTTTGATTTTCGGGAAATGATCCTCAAAGACAGCCGCGGAGTTTACTATAACCATTGGGATCACCGGAACCCCGCCTTTTTCAGCGATCTTGAAGCTGCCGTCGTGAAACGGAAGGAATGTGTCGTTTACCTTGTTTCTTGTCCCTTCAGGGAAAATGCAGAGTGAAATTCCGTTTTTTACGTTTTCCGCGCCCTGCAGTATTGTCTTAAGACCTTTTTTTATGTCCTTACGATCCAGAAAAAGACACCGTATATTTATCATCCAGAAGTTTAAAAGGGGCCAGGTGCGCATCTCGGCCTTGGACACATATCCTGTCACGCGCGGAAATTCGGAAAGAGTTAGGACAATATCAAAATAACTGCGATGGTTTCCGACATAGAGGACTGCTGTGTCGTCGGGAATATTTTCCCTGCCGAGCACGATAAGCTCCGTCCCCGCAAGATGTCTTATGCAGCGAAAGCCCCATCCCACGATGGCCTTGGAGCTTCTGTCCTTTAGCTCAGGATTAAATTTACCTATCACCCACTCGGCCGCAAGCAGCGGAATAGTCAAAATCAGAAAAAGGACAAGGTAGATCACTATTACAATAAAACGGATCATAAGGGTTTGTCTCCCATTCTTAAAAAATTTATATGAACCGGAACGGTTTTCATTTTATCATAAAAAGGACTGCGTGTACATAGAATAGAGCAAAAGAAAAAGGTTTATGCGGTGGAAAATTGAAAAAAGAAAATAAGAGAAATTTTCACATCAGGGCGTTGATCTGCGTGATTCTGACGGGGGCTATCCTGCACCTTTCGGGCTGCTCCTTTCTGAGCGAAGAAACCGTAAAGCTGCGTGATCTGGAATTTACGGTGCTCAGCGAAGAAAAAATACCACAGGAGCTTTTGGCTATCATAGAAGAAAAGAAGGCCGCTCCCTTCCAGGTGACCTACAGCGACAATGAAAATCTCTACATATGCGTAGGTTACGGGGAACAGGAGACAGGCGGATACAGCATAGCCGTAAATGAACTGTATCTGACCGAGTCAAATATTTGTGCCGCCACCTGTCTGCTTGGACCTGATATCTCGCAAAAGGGAAACAAGACGCCGTCTTATCCGTATATTGTGATAAAGACGGAATATCTGGAACAGACGGTAATTTTTGAATAGTGCCGACCGCTCACACGGTCTGTCGGGAGAACATCGACATTACCGGGCTGAATTGTTATGTTTTAAGGGTTGTCCGCGCGACAACCCTTTCTTTTTTTTGTAATTCATGTTACACTTGATAAAAGAAAAATCCGAGGAGGCTCATATGCTGCTTATCAAAAACGGATACATGATCGACCCGAAATCCGGAAAGGACGGGAAATACGATATTCTTACCGACGGATCAAGGATTGCGAAAATCGGAAAGAACCTTACGCCTGTGTCCGGCGGGTGCAGGGTTATCGATGCGGAAGGACTGCTGGTGGCGCCGGGGCTTGTTGATGTTCATGTGCATTTCAGGGATCCGGGCTTTACCGAAAAGGAAGATATCATAAGCGGGGCGACCGCCGCCGCAAAGGGCGGCTTCACTTCCGTAGTGATGATGGCTAACACAAATCCTCCCGTGGACAATAAGGACACCCTGGAATATGTTTTGCGGCGCGGCAGGGAGACGGGAATACACGTTTACGCATGCGCCTGCGTGACGAAAGCGATGCAGGGCAAGGGGCTTGTTTCGATGAGGGAGCTTGCCGAGGCGGGAGCTTCGGGATTTACCGACGACGGAAGACCCGTTATGGACGAAAGGCTTGCAAGAAGCGCCATGGAACATGCGGCGGCGCTGGATCTGCCCGTCAGCTTTCATGAGGAGGATCCTTCACTGATCTCGGAGAACGGGATAAATCACGGTCATGCAAGTGAAAGGCTTGGAATAACCGGTTCTCCCAGGGAAGCCGAGACGGTCCTGGCCGCGCGGGATCTTGAGCTTGCCCTTGAAACAGGGGCGAGCGTAAACATTCAGCATATCAGTACCGCCCAGACCGTAGAGCTGGTGCGCAGGGCTAAGGAAAAGGGCACGAATATCCATGCGGAGGCTACTCCTCATCATTTCACCCTTACGGAGGACGCGGTGGAAAAATACGGCTCTCTTGCAAAAATGAACCCTCCTTTGCGCACGGAGGAAGACCGGATGGAGATAATACGCGGACTTGTGGACGGAACCATAGACATGATTGCGACGGATCACGCCCCCCACACCGCTAAAGAAAAGTCGTCGCCCATAACTGATGCGCCCAGCGGTATTATCGGGCTTGAGACAGCTCTGGCGCTTGGGATCACGGAGCTTGTTGACAAGGGATATATTACAATGTGCCGGCTGCTCAGGCTTATGAGCACCAACCCTGCGGCGCTGTACCACATTGATGCGGGATATCTTGAGGAGGGCGGCCCCGCGGATATAATTCTCATAGACACATATGCGGGGCTGACGCCTGAAAATTACGCTTCAAAAGCGTCAAATACGCCTTTTACGGGCTGGAGCCTCAAAGGAAAGGTAGTAAAGACGATATGCTCAGGCGTGGAGGTTTACACCTCCAAATGATCTTAAAATGCGGCGGACGAGAAAGGATATACCGGATATGAAGACGTTTGAATGTGCTGAGGTTATCAGCCAGAAAGAGATATCTCCCGACATTTTTGATATGTGGATCGGAACCGGAATTGCAGAAGATGCTGTCCCGGGGCAGTTTATCGGAGTCTGCACCGGCGACAAAAGCAAGCTTCTTCCCAGACCTATAAGCATTTGCGAGGTAAACCGTGACAGAACGGCTCTGCGGATCGTCTACAGACGGGGCGGCAGCAGCACGGGCACCTATGAGATATCGGAATATGCGCCCGGCGGTCCGCGTTCCCAAATCCGGATAATAGGTCCTCTTGGCAACGGCTTTCCCCTTGAGCGCGGAGAGGGAAAGAGAGTGTTTATCATGGGAGGAGGCATAGGAATACCGCCGCTTGTGGAGCTGTCAAAGCGTCTGGATGCGGATAAAAAAATTATTCTGGGGTACCGCAGCCTTGACGGATCCTTTTTAAAAAATGATCTGGAACAGTACGGACAGGTTTATGTCGCTACCGACGACGGCAGCGGCGGAACAAAGGGAAACGTGATTGACGCAGTGAGGGAAAACGGACTTGAGGCGGACGTTATTTTTGCATGCGGCCCCATGCCTATGCTGCGCGCCATAAAGTCATATGCTGCCCGGGCGGGGATCGAAGCCTTTATATCGCTTGAGGAGCACATGGCATGCGGAGTGGGCGCCTGTCTCGGCTGTGTGGTAAAAACGGAAAAAGTGCATCATCACACTAATGTGAACAATGCGCGTATCTGCACTGACGGGCCTGTATTTGAGGCGTCGGAGGTTTTAATCTGAATTTTGACAAAGCCCGTCCGGAGGGCGGCGGAAAAGAGGCGGTATGGACACACAGGTAACTATTGCGGGAGTCACATTTAAAAATCCGGTTATGACCGCATCCGGTACTTTCGGTTCAGGCATGGAGTATTCTGAGTTTGTGGATCTGAACAGACTTGGAGCCGTTGTCACAAAAGGCGTGGCAAATGTTCCCTGGACGGGTAATCCCACGCCCAGAGTTGCGGAAGTCTACGGCGGAATGTTAAACGCCATAGGGCTCCAGAACCCGGGTGTAAAGGTGTTTATGGAGCGGGATATTCCTTTC
>CANQSE010000052.1 GCA_947626405.1 uncultured Acetatifactor sp.
CCGTGCGGGCACGTCGGCACTTGGCGAGGTTCTTTCGAGCCTAGTGTCCGTTACGTGCTAAGCCGAGCGGAAGCGTGTCTGACGGGAGAACATCGGCAGTACCGGGCGTGACTTGCAAGGGAAAGACCAAACTGTTTGCCCGATACCACAGTTTCCCCGATATCACGATAATATTAACTCAATCTTTCACCTTTGTACTCCTTAATGTACGCCTCAAAATACCTCCATATAATTAATATAATACAAATCCCGCTTCCTGCCAAGGGATTTTCCCTTGCATTTCAAAAGGTTCTGTTGTATAGTGTTTTCAGGTTAAATCCTCAAAATACATAGTTACGGAGGCTTATCATTATGAAAGAAAAAGTAATTCTCGCCTATTCAGGCGGTCTGGATACCACCGCCATCATTCCCTGGCTGAAGGAAAACTTCGACTATGAAGTGATCTGCGTCTGCGTAGACTGCGGCCAGGCGGAGGAGCTGGACGGCCTGGAGGAACGCGCAAAGTCCTGCGGCGCATCCAAGCTCTATATCGAGAACGTGATCGACGAATTTTGCGACGAGTACATCGTACCCTGCGTGCAGGCAAATGCAATCTATGAAAACAAGTACCTTCTTGGCACTTCCATGGCTCGTCCGCTGATTGCAAAGAAGCTTGTGGAGATCGCCCGCAAAGAAGGGGCCAGCGCAATCTGCCACGGCGCGACCGGAAAGGGCAACGACCAGATCCGCTTTGAGCTCGGCATCAAGGCCCTTGCTCCTGACTTAAAGATCATCGCCGCATGGAGAAACGACAAGTGGACGATGGATTCCCGTGAATCCGAGATCGAATACTGTAAGGCCCACGGTATCAATCTTCCCTTCTCAGCGGATTCCTCTTACAGCCGTGATCGCAATATCTGGCACATCAGTCATGAGGGACTTGAGCTTGAGGATCCCGTAAACGAGCCCAATTTTGAGCACCTGCTTGTACTGGGAGTTACTCCCGAGAAGGCTCCTGATGAGGGCGAATATGTGACCATGACCTTTGAAAAGGGAGTACCCACTTCCGTAAACGGCAAAAAGATGAAGGTTTCCGAGATTATCTCCACCCTGAACGCTCTCGGCGGAAAGCATGGTATCGGCATCATAGACATCGTTGAAAACAGAGTTGTGGGCATGAAATCCAGAGGTGTATACGAGACACCCGGAGGTACAATCCTGATGGAGGCACATCAGCAGCTTGAGGAGCTTATCCTTGACCGCGACACCTACGCGTTTAAAAAGGAGATGGGCAGCCGTTTTGCAAGCCTTGTATACGAAGGCAAGTGGTTCACCCCTCTGCGCCAGGCGGAGCAGGCGTTTATCCAGGAGACGCAGAAATATGTCACGGGAGAAGTCAAATTCAAGCTCTATAAGGGAAATATAATCAAGGCCGGCACCACTTCACCCTACAGCCTTTACAACGAAAGCATCGCTTCTTTCACCACCGGTGATCTCTACGACCACCACGATGCCGAGGGATTCATCAACCTGTTCGGACTTTCCAGCAAGGTCCGCGCTATGAAGATGCAGGAGCTGGGAGAAAAAATGTTTTAAGCAATACAAGATACCGAAAAAGCCTCCCAAAAGGAGGCTTTTTCCAAATCATCGGTCTATTCATGGGGAGTATTAGCCGAATGACGACTTATATCCTGATTTATTTCGTTTTGATTAACCTCACAGGGTTTGCCATGATGGGCTCAGATAAAAAAAGAGCAATCCGAAAACAGTGGAGAATCCCCGAATCCTCTCTTTTTACCCCGGCGCTGCTCGGCGGAGCCTTAGGCTGTACGCTTGGAATGTATTTTTTTCACCACAAGACAAGGCACTGGTATTTCCGCATTGGGATGCCTTTAATTTTTGCGGCGCAGGTTCTCATCTGTATTTTTCTGGCGCCCCTGCTTACAAAACAGTAACGTGTCAGCCCGACGTCGGCGGACGCAAGGAGAATTTCCTATGACAGCATTACAGATCACATCCATGAAGCATTTTATGAAATGCCTTTTGCTATCCGAAAGCTTTGACGACTTTCTGCTGCAGGAGGCCGTCGTCGCTGTGGGCTGCACAGTAACCATAGACGGGCGGGTGAACAAAGCTTTCTACCGGCAGAATAATGACGCGGATTCTCCCGCCCTTCCTGAATTTCGCCCGTTCAGCGAGCTTAGAGGACTCTGCTTCGACCTGATAAAGGGAAAGCAGACTCCACTGTTTTTCCGTTTTACAATGCAGTTAAAGCCCGAGAAGGTGGCGGCTCTGCTCACGGAAGAAAACTGTCAGGTTCCCTCCGAGCAGGTTAAGGCGTTTGCGCTTAATATACGCTATGACGGCGCTAAGACAATTCTCACCACGGCCACAGCCTTACAGACGTTTCTGCCGTCAAAAGAGCCCGACGCCATATGGGATCGGGCTCTCAAAAGCTTTCTTGACAGCGAAGGCATAGAATACGAAATCCTCTGAAGCCTTCCCGTCTATTACTTTTACATCATTGTACATTCTTGCTCTTACATTATTGCTCTTGCATTATTGCTCTTACATTATTGCTCTTACATTATTGCTCTTACATTATTGCTCTTGCATTATTGCTCTTACATTATTGCTCTTGCATTATTGCTCTTGCATTTTTACTTCTTTATTTTTTCATTTTGGGTCTGAAGACAAGGCTGGCAAGATATCCGAAGATAAGCGCGGAAGCTGTACCCACCGCCCCCGCTTTCAGTCCGCCTGCAAACAATCCCAGGATCCCCTGCTCGTCCACAGCCTCCTTAACGCCTTTCATCAACACGTTTCCGAATCCCAGCAGAGGCACTCCGGCTCCTGCGCCGGCAAACTCCTGAAACGGCTCGTACCAGCCGAAAAAGCTGATCACGGCCCCCGTTACCACAAGCAGCACCATTATGCGTCCCGGCATAAGCTTTGTCTTCTCCATCAAAATCTGTACCAGGGCGCAGATCAGTCCGCCCACCCAAAAAGCATTGACATAGTCCATCATCACGGCATACTCCTTTCGTGAAAATTACCTAACTTTATGTTTGACGGTTTTCACATTTTTCCTGTAATAGTTTCTGCCGATCCGCAAGGATTATGTATAATTTTTAATATTCCGCCGTGTTTAGGCTTTGGACGCCTAAACCTCCGCGATGACCTCCACCTCGCAGAGCACATTTTTAGGCAGGGTCTTTACAGCCACACAGCTCCTCGCGGGTTTTTCCGTGAAATAGCGGGCATATATCTCATTGAATACTCCAAAATCCGCCATATCAGCCAGAAAGCACGTTGTTTTGACGACATTTTCGTATTTTGTTCCCGCCGCTTCCAGCAGCGCCCCGATATTTTTCATCACCTGTTCGGTCTGGGTCACAATGTCGCTGCCGTTGATCTCTCCTGTCGCGGGGTCAATTGCGATCTGGCCGGAGCAAAACAGAAGTCCGTTTGCAATCATGCCCTGAGAATAAGGTCCAATGGCCTGCGGAGCCTTTTCGGTTGAAATTTTCCGTATCATTTTCTTAATCCTCACTTTCCTTTTTTTGCTTAATTAATCCTGTTAAAGCTGATTTTTGTTTTTATCCGCGGGGTCCGGCTCGTCAAATTCAGCAGTCACATAAAAACCCCTGGGATTTTCGACCACGCCCGTAACGACTCCCTCTCTGGATTTGAGCCTGTCCCGAAATGCGATATTGACGGACATGGCAAGTGAAGGGTCGATGGTGTAGTAATAGCTGCCGGGGAGCACTCCCTCCGTCACTGTAATCTTCTGTCCGGCCTCCAGAAGGCCCGGACGCTCCATCTTAAATTCCATCCGCCTCATACCAGACCCCATTCCAGGCGAATTTATCCGCCTTGCGTTTTTAAGCGACGGGACGGCGTAAATCTCAAATTCCCCGTCGTCTCAGTCCCATATCCTGTATCTGCCGCTCAGGGCAAGAAATGCGAAAAAGTACAGGCAGTTGTCGTAATACCTGCGGTTCCCCCTGCGCAGGGGCTCCTGCCACAGGCGTTCAACCCAGCGCATTGCGGTCTGCAGGGCTTCGCCGTCGCTTACCCTTCCTACAACCGCCAGCGCACCCTGCGCGGTGGTCGCCATCATTCCCACCGGATGCAGCGCGTCTTTGTCAAGACATGTCCCGTCAACATTGTATATTTTGTATGGCTCCTTCCGTCCCTCCAGGAAACGCTGCAGACGTACGGCGGCGTCAGCCTGTCCCTCGTCCGTTTCAAACCAGGCATAATCCAGTCCGATATTTGCGACCGTCCTGTAGGAATCGCTGTAAAACCAGTCGTGCCTGTCATTTGACCAAAACAGCGGCTTGTCCATGGGCGAACCGTCAAACCACGAGTATTCCGGACTCATTCCGGTGACGGGGTGACATGCGGTCTTTAAATACTTTCTGCTGGCATCGGCGGCCTCTCGCCAGAAAGGTCTGTCCTCCTCGTCCGCCCAGAGGGCAAAAAGCTCATAAAAATGAGGAAGGTGATAGGACGGATCCGTAAAGTCTATGCCGGGCACAAAGAGCACCTGCCTGTTTTCACGGTTCCACATAGGATGACCCGGTCTGCCGTTCTCCCCCTTATGAAGGGCTGCTCTGAGAATTGCCCTTGCATATTTGGAGTAACAGAAGATCCCTTCGCCGTCTCCCCACCTGTGAGAGGCAAAGAAAAGCGCCATTGCAAAGAACTCCTCGCCGTCGGGCGCCGCGCCGTCCGCATTTTTACTCCCGTCAAGTCCGCACGACCAGGCGAAATACCCTTCGTTTTCACCTTCCTGCTGGTACATGTATGTATAAGCCCATTTCCATATCCTGTCAAATTCCTCTTTCCTGTCCATCTGCACACATATCATCATGCCGTAGGACATGCCCTCCGTGCGGGCGTCATGGTTTCCGGTATCTTCCAGATAACCCATATCGTCCCCCACGGGATGATAAATGCGCTCGTCCTCGGGTCCGTAGAAAAAGGTATTCCATATTTCCTGAAGCCTGTTTTCGATCTCCTCCTCGGTCTTTCCGCACTCCAAAAACAAGTTGCGATATTTTTTCGTTTCAAAGGCGCCCATATTTTTTCCTCCTGCACGCTGATGTTAATATAGTCCTTAAGAAATTATAAAACATGGACGCCTTTTTGTCACGGCAAATTTACAGTCTTTTAGATGTTTTATTTTTTAATCGCACCGCTCTATCACCAGACAGTGAGCGATTCCCGGAACGCTTTTTCCCTCGTTGAAGCTTGTCTTGCTCAAAAGCGCACCGGTAGGCGCAAAGAGGATCCGCCTCCAGTTCTCGTCCTCAAGCTGCTTGAGGATAAAAGCCGACAGAGTTACCGCGCTGCAGCCGCAGCCGCTTCCGCCCGCATGAGTGTCCTGACTCTCACTGTCATAAATCTCGATGCCGCAGTCCATGTGTTTTCCCGATATGTCGTAGCCCTTTTCCGACATCATGTCGGCAAGCACCCTCTGACCGACTTTTCCCAAATCCCCCGTGATAATCTTGTCGTAATCGTCCGGTTGACTGTTATAGTCGATAAAGTGTCTCTCCAGTGTAGAAGCCGCTGCCGGAGCCATACATGCGCCCATATTCATGGAATCCTTTAATCCGTAATCAACAATCTTCCCCACGGTAAAGCCTGTAATTTTCGCCCTGGCGCACATCTTACCGCCGTTTTTGTCAGACCCCTGGCACTTCTCGCCTCCCAGCACAAACGCCGCGGCTCCCGTCACCGTCCAGGTGGCGGAAAGGGGACGCTGATTACCGTATTCAAGCGGGAACCTGAACTCTTTCTCTGCGCTGGCAAAATGGCTCGATGTGACGCACAGCACCCTTGACGCAAATCCTCCCGCGACAGCCATAGTTCCAAGCGTCAGCGCTTCACCGCAGGTTGAACACGCGCCGTACACCCCAAACAGCGGTATCTGATAAGATGAGAGTCCGAATGACGTCGCTATTGATTGACCAAGCAAGTCACCTGCATAGATAAACGAGATGTCATCCGAAGACACCCCCGCCTTTTCCAGCGCCGTCTGCACGGCGTCCCTCTGAAGCGTGCTCTCCGCTTCCTCCCAGGTCGCACAGCCAAACATATCATCCTGTCCGACCTTGTCAAATAAAAGACCCAGCGGACCCTGTCCTTCCTTCGTCCCGACTACGCTTGCGCTGTTTATTATATATACGGGCTTTTCAAGCCTTACGCTGGCTTTTCCCAAACTTTGATCCATATTCTTCCTCCGTTGCAGCTCTCTGGCTTTTCATTATTTTACACAGAAACGCTTCTTGCAAAAGACGTCTGTCTGCTCTCAAGTATTGCCGCAGCGGCGGAAAAGTATTCGCAAAACAGTCATGTGAACAAAATATGTCAGATACGGATTATTTTTGAAAAAAGGCGCAGCCTCCTGCTAATCAATGGCTGCGGAGCGGTATTCTATTGACGCAACTGTATTTTCGTTTATAATAAAGCACAATTTCATGCCGTCCTTCTCATACACCCGCATACCGTCTTTCTCAGTCCAGTCGCTCCCATACGTTTCAATCACTTTATCTTCAGTATCACCGATCCCGACACCCTCCGTTGTGGTAATGGTATCGTCTTTAAAAACAACTGAGGACACATAGTCTTTGTCATCCGAAGGATATGTGTCCAGTTCAAAGCTGCCGTAAGTATACACCTTGTCGATTCCCTCAAAAGCGCAGCTTGGCGCCTCAAAATAAGCGTCCGGCTCTCCCAGCTTCTCTACTATGGCTGCTGCATCCATATCCATACCGATAACAGTGTCTCCGTAGGTAAAGACATATCCGCCATACTGCGCCGTATTATCCTCTTTCGCCGCTTCCGGCGCCGTGTCTTCCTGTACCTTATCCTGTGTCTGTGCGGGGTTATCCTTTACCGAAACATCGCCTTCTATAACCTTGGAACTGTTTCCGCAGCCACACAACACCGCCATTATCATTAGTCCGCCTATCCATGCCTTGCTTCTCATTGCTTCTTTATTTCCTCCTCCTGTCTTTTTCTGTCCTGCTCATAAGCATCTATCTTATCAGCCCATATCTTACTTAATCTTTCCTCAGATCTCCTATCGGCCAGATGACATTCATCCCGAAGCACCTGACCAAGATAATCCGTTATCTTCTCCGCGCCGGAAATGTTCAGATGCAGACCGCCGTCATAGGTATCGCTGTTGTAGTCCAATCCCGTCTCATCCGTAAGCTCAAGAAAGTTAATGTACAACAGTCCGTTTTGCTTCGCATAATCTTCAATCTGTTTTTCCCATTCGTCATACCAATACGGATAAAGCGAAGGCGCCTTCACCAGGACAAGCTCAATACCGTTGTCCCTGCACAGCTTTGTCATTTTATCCAGATACAGGTAAGCGTTATCGCCGAAACTGTAATCCGCGAGCATCTTTCCCTCAGGCACATCCTTCGCCGGCTTTACGTCCACCCGCATATAATAACCATTATGCGACACCTTCATGTCCGTAAACATATATTCCACATCTTCCGGTTTCAGGCTGCTCCATCTGGAATGATAACGCAGAATCGGAAATACATAATCCAGAAAATGCTCCTCATCTGTCATGGAAGCCTGTATGGCCTTCACCTTGGACAAAGACCACTTCATTCCCTCCAGGCTCATCCGGTTGTAAGCCTCGCTCTGCGGCTCGTTATATTTCATCGCCAGAACGTTAAAGACGACCACCTTCGGTATCTCATAACGCAAAGTGTCCTCCAGAAGATAATAAGACTGCCAGATAAGCTGCTGTGCGCTTCCCCGTATATAACTGTTGATCCCGTAATTTTCCCACAATATCTTTGGAGAAAAATTCTCGTATACCTCGCAGTCACCGATAAAGATCACATCGTGGTCTTTTTCTTCCGCATAATATTCCGCTATCAGCCTGCCCTCCACGACATCTGAAACATATTTAGGAAGCAGCAGTCTCTGCAGCATAAACAATGTGGATGCGACCACCAAAACGGAACATACCGCCCGGATGATCCTTTTTCGTTTCATATGTCCCTATGCCTCCCAAAGCTGTTTATCCGCACATTAAAACTGATTATAGATAAACTGACTTGCATCGTAGCCGATCCCATAGACTCCCGTCAAAAGCACAATCAGAAACAGTCCGTACCATATCGCGAATCTGACAGGATACGGCTTTGCCCCGATCTTTTCCCGGACGCTTCCGTTTCTTTGCAGCATACTCACGGCAAAAATCAGGAGCGTTCCCATAAACAGAACGACATAATCCGTAAGCTGCAGTCCCAGTCCCAGAAGCGATCCGTCCCACAGGATATTCCAGTTCCCCGCCGTGAACATGGTCCCGAACATACGAAAGGTCAGCGGCACATCCCTGTAACAGTCAAAGGTCCTCAGACAGCTCATCAGAAGAACCGTCCTGACGATCCGGAAGATGCGGAATCCGAGCCTGCCTTCCACATGAACGTGCTCGTGAAATTTCCGGTACAAAGGCTCCAGCTCCTGCGAGATCATAATGACCGCCCAGTTGCCCAGACCCCATACGATGAAATTCCAGCTTGCTCCGTGCCATATGCCCGTGGCAAACCAGACCGCAAAGGAGGACAGATAAACGGGCACTCTCTTGCCGATGCGATTCCCCAGATATTTTCTGGAGACTTTTGATATCTTAAGCATGGGGCCCGATATGGAAATCGGATAGAAAATATAATCCGTAAACCACGTCCCCATCGTGATGTGCCATCTGCGCCAGGACACTGTGCCGTACCGATAGTAATGTCGATGCCTCCCGTAAAGTCGGCATACAGCTCAAGCGCATAAAACATCATACCGGCGAACACATAAGCGCCGGTATAGTCATTCGGGTTACGGATGATCTCATTGACGCCGATCAACATTCTGTCCGCGACCACCAATTTTTTGAAATATCCCCACAGGATCCTCTGCAGTCCCCTGCAAAAGCCGTTCCATGCGAACTTATGCTCCTCATACAGAGTCTGTGACAGGTCGTTAAAACGGCTGATCGGTCCCTGAACAAGCTGCGGGAAAAAGGAGACAAACAGCGCGAAGCGAAATAAGTTTTTCTCTGCGGAAATTGTCCCACGGTACACATCGATCAGATATCCCACTGCCTGAAACGTATAAAAGGAAATTCCCATGGGAAGCAGCAGGTCCACAAAGGCGAGCGTTTGTCCGCTCCCGAACGCATGCAATATTCCGTTTACATTGGCAATCACAAAATTCTTATATTTTAATACCGCCAGAATACCAAGATTGAGGATTAGCGCCGCCAGAAAAAGTCCGGTCTGACGTTTTCTTACCCGCTCTTTATACGCCTTCCTCTCTCCTTTTGTGAGAGTCTCCCTGTGCGCCGCCAGATAAGCTTTCTGCTTCTCTGCCTGCTTCTCTATCTTAAGTCCCAGATAATACACACTGATCGTTGTGACCGATATGTATATGAGGTAATAAGGGTTTGCCAGGAAATAAAATACATAGCTGAAAAGCAGCAGAAGCATCCACTGAAATTTTTTGGGGACGGTATAATAACACACAAAAAGAACCAGCAAAAACCCCAAAAATTCATACGATGTAAAAAACATTCCTACTCCTCATCTTCCAGCTTCTGTATCAGATCGTACAGCGCTCTTGCCGAGTTAAAATGCTCCGGCAGGATATACTGGGCCGAAATTGTCACGTCAAAAGCTTCCGCCACTTCCGAGATAATGGTCACGATATCAAAAGAATCCAATATCTTGTCATCCACAAGTGTATCACAGGTCTCAAAGTCCACGTCCGGATGCAGCGCGGTCAAAATTTCCATCAGTTCTTCCATCTTCTTAAGTCCCTCCTGTTATTCATTCATCATTCTATATGATCATGATAAGAACCCGTATTTCGGGTATCTGTATCATATTTTCTTCATAAGCGTCATTCTGTCCAGTTTTCCGTTAGCAGTGTAGGGCATCTCGGACAGGCGGACGATCCTGCTGGGCATCATATACCTCGGCAGTTTTTCCTTCAGGCAGACGGTCAGCTCCTTTTCATCGATCCCTCCGGTGTAGAACAGCACTATCTTTGAGCGTTCCTTATCATAGACGCACCCTGCCGCCCTGATATCATCCAGCATGTTTACGTTGGCCTCGATCTCTCCGAGCTCTATTCGGTGCCCCATATGCTTCACCTGATAATCCCTGCGGGAAATAAATTCCAGTTCGCCCCTGTCGTTAAGCCGGCCCAGATCCCCCGTCCGATAGATCAATTCCGGATAAAACGGGTTGAGCGGATTCTGAACAAATACTTCCCTCGTCCTTTCAGGATCATT
>CANQSE010000053.1 GCA_947626405.1 uncultured Acetatifactor sp.
CCCTTATAACGTAGGAAACCCTGATAGTATGCCGCGAGGTTTTCCATGAGGCATATTATCAGGGTTTCCTACGTTATAAGGGGCGCCCAGTCGATAATAGCCGCAATTGAGGAAGGCAGGGAGCCGGGCGAAGCGGACAGGGTAAAAAGCATGGAATATGAGAAATACTGCGACAAATGCGGCAGAGCCCTTCCGGGCACCAGCAGGTGTCCTTACTGTGAGGGGAAAGCGGATGTTATGCGGAAATTCCTCATGTTATGTGGAGAGTATATCGGCAAGCTTCTGTTAATATCCCTGCTGATGGTTCTTGTCGCCGTAGTGAGTCTGCTTAATCCTCTGATACAGAGGGAATTTATCGATAAGACGCTTTCGTCCGGTCAGGGAAAATGGACCGATCTGTGGCTGTTTGTGGGTGTTACGTTCACTCTGCTTGTAGGGCGGATCCTTCTTGAGGTCGCACGGTTCTGGAACTGCTCCAAGCTTGGGGCCTCGCTCAGCATGACGCTTCGCAAAAAACTGTATTACAAGATCCAGACGCTGTCGCTGTCATTCATAAACAACAGAAAACCCGGCGAGCTGATGAACCGCGTCTCACGCGATACACGCCAGATCCGGACGTTTATGGAAGAAGTGTTCGGGGACATGTTTTCAACGCTGCTGACAATGACGGTCTCCCTTGTGGTCATGTTTGCCATTAGCTGGAAGATGACGCTTTTGTCCATGGTTTTTATAGTGCTGGCATTTGTGATATCAAAGATTTTCTGGCATCATATCAACGTGATTTTCCACAGGCAGTGGTTAAAATCCGACGACTTAAGCAGCAGTCTTCAGGACATCATTGCCGGAATACGTGTTGTGAAATCATTCGGCAAGGAGGAGAAGGAGGCGGCTAAATTCAGGAAAAAAACAAGTGAGTTTGCAGCAATCAGCCGGAAGAACGAGACATTCTGGGCGGTGTTTTTCCCAATCCTGACATTTCTCATGGGCTGCGGGACATACATAGCAGTGCTTTTTGGAGGTATGGATGTGCTTGACGGGAAAATGACCATAGGCGAGCTTGTACAGTATATAACGTATTGCGGATATCTTTTCGGACCGCTGGGATGGATGACGCAGCTGCCGAGATCAGTTATGCAGATGATTACAAGCTTAAACAGAATCTATGACGTGCTTGACGAGGAGCCGCAGCTTGCGGACAGGGAGGACAGCAGGGAATTTACCATTCAGGGGGCGTTTTCGTTTGAAAAGGTTTCATTTGGATATCAGACCTACGAGCCCGTTCTGGAAAACGTCACGTTTGATGTAAAGCCGGGCGAAATGATCGGCCTGGTAGGCGCTTCGGGCGCGGGGAAATCTACGCTGATAAATCTTGTAATGAGACTATATGACGTGGATCAGGGCAGAATTACAATAGACGGCGTGGACATTCGCGATATCAAAGCTGAGTGTCTTCACTCGCAGATCGGAGTGGTGCTGCAGGAGACGTTCCTGTTTTCGGGATCAATTCTTGCCAATATACGTTTTGCCAGACAGGACGCTTCGCTTGACGAGGTGATACGGGCGGCAAAGGCGGCGAACGCCCATGATTTTATCTGCAAGACGCCCGATGGCTACAACACCTATGTGGGAGAGCACGGTTACAATCTCTCCGGAGGGGAGAGGCAGCGCATCGCCATAGCAAGAGCCATTTTAAACAATCCACGGCTGCTGATTCTTGACGAGGCTACCTCCGCCCTGGACACGGAGAGTGAATTTCTTATCCAGCAGGCGCTGGAACGCCTTGTTAAGGGACGTACAACATTTGCCATAGCCCACAGGCTTTCCACGCTCCGCAATGCCGACCGGCTTGTCGTCATTGACAAGCACGGTATCGCTGAGATAGGAACCCACAATGAGCTGCTGGAAAAGAAAGGAATTTATTACGGGCTGGTGACCGCTCAGCTAAAGATGGCGGAAGGGTAATCAGTTTCCGTAAAATATCTGTGCAATAGGGGAATCGGGCGACAGGATCACGGTCTTGTTGCCCCCCTTCATGGATGCTTTCAGCGCATCCAGACTTCTCACAAAGGAGTAAAATTCCTGTCTCGACTCGTCTCCGTAAGCTTCGGAGAGTATCCGCATATATTCGGCTTCGCCCTCCGCGATGAGGATCTCGGCGTTCTTATTGGCCTCGGAGAGCATGACGGTAACTTCCTTGTCGGTGGAATTTCGTATAATCTGCGCTTCGGAGCTTCCCTCCGCGGTGTATGTGGCGGCTATATTGTCGCGCTCGGAAATCATGCGCTCGTATACGGCGGCCTTGTTATCGCTCGGCAGATCCAGTTTTTTTGTCTCAAAGGACAAAAGCTCAATGCCATACTGGTCGAGAGAACCGCCTATATTTGAAATGACGGCATCGGACAGTGCGCCGCTTCGTCCCGATATCACATTGTCCTGGGAAATGCTGCTGATTACGTTTTTGGTGGAGTTATATACTATTGCGTCAAGCCTGCTCTCAGCGTTGGTGATGGAGCAGTTAAGCGTCTGGGCAAACTTAAGCGGATCCGTGATGTGCCAGAGAACATAGCTGTCACAGATCATTGTTTTTTTATCGCTTGTTATTACGTCGGATGGTGAAAGATCGTATAAAAGCGTCTCTTTGGGGAGCTTGTCAACACTTTGTATAAACGGGATTTTAAAGCTGATGCCTGCCTCCGAGACGACATGGTCGATCCGGCCGAACTGGCGGATCAGGCTGTATTCGTTCTCCTGTGTTATGACGATTCCGGACGCGCATGTTATCACAACCGCTATGAGAATGATAACAATCGCTCCGCGTCTTATTGTTTTAAAATTCATTTGATACCTCCGTATGGCGTTTGGCCTTATTCCTGCTGACTGTTTTCGGAAACGTTGCTGCTGTCTGAATTTTCGCTGTCTTCTGTGCCGCCTGTGAAGGATTCAAGCGGATAGAAGGTCTGAACGCTGCTGTCCGGGCCTTCGATCAGGATCTTCAGTCCGGGAAGTACATCCTCCATTGTCTCGTAAAACATACGTCGCCTGGTGACGGCAGGGTTTTTGACATATTCTTCATAGATGGCGTTAAAGCGTGCGACCTGTGCGGTTGCCTCGTTGATACGCTCCGTTTTCTGTGCCTCCGCGGCTTTTACGATGGCGTCAGCCTGCGCCTGTGCGGAGGGAATCTGTTCGTTACGGTATTTGTTTGCGTTGTTAAGGGCCGTCTCTTTGCCCTGCTTTGCCGTTTCAACCGCCTTAAACGCCTCCATTACCTGTGTGGTGGGAGGCTGGGAGTCCTGGATCGTAATGTTTACAAGCTGGATGCCGATGTCCTGTTCCTCAAGTCTTAACAGGATCATCTCCCGGATGGCTGCCTGGATCTCGTTTTTACCCGTAGTCAGCACATCGTCCACAGGGTAGCTGCCGATCACGGTACGGATGCAGCTCTGGCTGATGTTGCGCAGGATATCGAGAGGCTTGGAGGAGGCGTAAATTGCCTTTACAGGATCGCTGTAGCGGTATTCAACATAGAAATCCACGTCTATAAAGTTGAAATCGGAAGTAATCATCAGGGATTCATCGGTGATGGTCTCATTGTTGTCGGTGCTGTACCCGATGGAAAAGCCCTGGATGGTTGTGTTTACCTTTTTTACCTGCTGGATAAAGGGAATTTTAAAATGCAGCCCCGGCGTGGTAACGGCCTGGGCCTTTCCCAGCGTGATGAGCACTGCCTGTTCCTGCTCCTTTATCTCGTAGGTGGAATTGGCAATGCAAATCATAATGATTACCGCCAGCACCGCAATTCCCCAAATTTTTCCCCGCGGTATTTTTGGGTGCGGACCGGCTCCGCTGTCGCGTACGGTTTCAAAACCGTTTCTTATGTTGCGAAATGATTCGCCATTCATAAAACTCATATCTGCTCCTTTCCCGGATTTTGTATTTTACCGCCTCGTTGAGAGGAATACGCCTGCACCTATAATACTAGATAATGGGGAAAAGTGCAATAGTTCTCCCGACAGTACCGGGCTGAATACGTCAGACGCGCTGAGCTGTTACCCTAAAATTTTTTTGGGATCTTGACGGTGGCGGAAGAAGCATGCTATAATGAAAAGCGGTTTAAATGGAAGCATAGCTCAGCCGGGATGAGCGTTCGCCTCACACGCGAAAGGTCAGGGGTTCGAGCCCCCTTGCTTCCATTTTTTATGCTTTAAATTCATGTCTGTAAATTTATTTGATTGTATACGTTTAATGCGTTTTCAGTAACGCTTTGGACGATTTGAAGAAAAGGAGTTATTTATGCGTAATGTCCGGCAGTTTTATGAGAGGTACAAATGGCGTCTTTTTTTTGCGGCGGGGTTGTTTGGCGCACTCTTTTTCTGCCTGCCGTACTGTCTTGTCGGGACGGACAGTTACGTGATGCCCCACGACCAGCTTGACGTCGAGGTATTAAACTATATTTACAGGGCGAAGTATCTTTTTTCGGGAACTGATGTGATTCCGGAGTTTATGAACGGCATGCCGTTGGAATCCATGACGCCTCCGGCGCCTCTTGGAGTGTTGTTTTACAGGCTGCTTCCTCCGTTTGCCGCGTTTGCGGTAATGAATACTTTCATAGTCGTCGTGGGTTATATTGGAATGTACCTGCTTACTGCCGATATTTCCAGCCATCCGGTGGTACCGTTCATTGTGTCGTGTCTTTTTGTATACCTTCCCTTTATGCCTGTGTACGGTCTGACAATCCTGGGACAGCCCCTGTTGGCCTGGGGGTGCGTGCAGATTTACCGGGGAAAAAGAAAACTGATCGGTTTTGCATGCGTTTTGCTGTACGTTTTGTGTTCGTCTTTTGTTCTGGCAGGTTTTGCCGTTTTGGGAATATTTTTTCCAGTAATTGTGTGTTGCTTTATACGTGACAGAAAAGCCGGTACTGTAAAGGAACAAAGGCACGGTACGCTTAGACTGCTTCTTGCCTGGTGCCTCATGGCTCTTGTCTATATCATTTGCAACATTCAAATGTTTGGCAGCATCATAGTGGGAGATAAATCAGGAGTGGTCTGGCACCGTGAGGAGATGACGGTTTGGCCGATTGAGGATGTGGCCGGGTATTTTAGGGAATTGTTTTTTGAGGGAGGAGGCATTTACGCTCCTTCATGCCATGGCGCGATTGCCGTTTTCGCAGTGATTGTACTGGCGGTATGCGTCGTGCGCCGCGTTAGGGGAAAGATAAGGTTTTCGTTTTCTTTCAGGCTGCTGCTTCTGCTGTACGGGATTGTGCTTTTTCTCATTTTCTTTGCCTGTGTCTGGAAGAGCGGACCTGTAACGGCGCTCAGAATGAGTATGGGCGGGAGCCTGAAGACTCTGCAGCTTGACAGGGTGATTTGGCTGCTTCCGACTCTCTGGTACGTGATCCTTGCGCTCGCTCTGGAGATTGTCCTGTGTGAATGGAGGAGGTTTACTGTGATTCGGGTAGCAGCGGCTTCGGCGGTCTTTGTCCTGACGACATGTCTGATATTCCCTGTCAGTCCCATAAGCTTCAACCTCAAGAGGATCATATTTCCGGACACGTATATCAGCTTCGGGTGGGATGAATATTATGCCTGCGATGTGTTTTCGCAGATAGATGAATTTATTGGCAGGGAAAAGTCGTCGTACAGGACGGTCAGCCTGGGCATATATCCCGCAGCGGCGTTGTATAACGGGTTTTACTGCCTTGACGGTTATACCAACCTGTATCCTCTTGAGTATAAACACGAATTTCGCAGGATTATAGAAAAAGAGCTGGAAAAATCCGAGGAGGTAAGGATTTATTTTGACGACTGGGGTAACAGGTGTTACCTTTTAAATGCGGAAACCGGAAATTACATGCAGATACAGAAGAATATAGGTGCGTCGTATCATAATCTTGAGTTCAACACCGCTCAGATGTACAAGATGGGGGCCCGGTACCTTTTTTCCGCAATGCGTATAGACAACGCGGATGAGATGGGGCTTAAGCTCATGAGGGAAGAACCGTTTTCAACTCCTGAGAGTTATTACGCGGTGTACCTGTATGAGATTGCGCCGAAAGACGTCGTGCTTTCGGACAGGCGATAAGGCCGCGCGCAGCGTAAATTGAGAACAAGTCCGGATTGACAAGCCGTCCGAAAATGCTATAGTAGATTAGGGGGTGTCCCTGTATCGGAACCTTGGGGTAAAGCTACGCGAGATACAGATAAAGAAAGGTAAAATTAAAAAATGAATGAAAGCATTATAAGAAAGAGACTTAAGGGAAATGTTTTTGATGGCGGTCAGGAAATCTGCCGTATCCCCAGAAATATGCTGATGGAGCTGACTAATCACTGCAATGATTCATGCCTGTTCTGTGCAAATTCAAAATGTACAAGGCCAGGGAGAACCATTGACCCTGAGCTTGCGGAGAGGATCATAAGAGAGGCGTATGGGCTTGGTACAAGGGAGCTGGGGTTTTATCAGACCGGAGAGCCTCTGCTTGACAAAAATCTGGAGCGTTATATTTCGCTTGCAAAAGATCTTGGCTATGAATATGTATACATCACTACAAACGGCGCACTATGCACGGAGGAACGCGCGGCAGCTATCCTGGCCGCAGGCATAGACAGCATTAAATTTTCAATAAACGCCTCAAACCCGAAGGACTATTTGCTTGTACACGGCAAAGATGAGTTTGATCGTGTCATAGAAAACCTGATCTGTGTGGACAGGCTCAGGAAAAAGATGCAGAAAAAGGTTTCGCTTTATATAAGCTATGTGGCAACCCGTTATACAATGGACGGAAAAGATGAGTTCAGGGAGAAGTATAAACAATACGTGGACGATATCCTGTTTATGGACTGCAAAAATGTGGGCGGGACAATGAAAAAGGAGATAGAAGGCTGCCTGTCATGTAATGAACGGACGGATGATGATTTGGGACAGGAAGCGTGTTTTATGGTATTTAACAGGCTGCATGTCACCAGCGAGGGATATTTAACCATGTGCTGTGTAGATTACCAGAACTATCTTGCCGTGGCGGATCTCAACAGGGAAAGTTTAAAAGACGCCTGGAACAATTCCTATGCCCGTGAATTGAGGAAAAAACATCTTGAGCATAAGCTTGAGGGTACAATGTGTTATAACTGTATGAAAAACTGTATCGGGAAGGTTAGTCCCCTGAGGGCGGATCTTGCCTCTGAATTTGATGCGGACGAGTGGGACAAGACTAAAGAGGTCATGGCAAGAATCAAAAAAAGGGAGAGCATGTAAAGTTTTTTGCAACGTCATGATGTGCAAGGCTTTGTTTCGGCACGGATCGGATAAGGGAGGACTGTGTGAAAGAGAGAGTTTATGTCTGCCATACTTATTATCACGTGTTTGTGACTTTCTTAAAGGAAATGAATCTGCCCAATGAAAAGCGGGGGCAGGCAGCGCTTGTTTTAAGCAGCCTGTCAAACGACTTTGAAAATATTAAAGAGCGTATTGAGGAAACGGGACTTTTTGCGGAAGTTAAGGAGTTTGATGAAAAGAGGGAGGATTATTTTCCACAGTTAAAAAAATGGCGGCAGGATGCGGGGAATTTTCTCGGGAACCTGTGGAACAGGATCCGTTTTACCAGGGAGTACGCCAGACTGGAGGAAGAATTTATTCCTCTTGATTTTCGGGAGTACGGGGATATTTATGTGTACTGCGACTCTGATCCGATAGGCTATTATTTAAATCAGAAAAAAATTCCGTATCATGCTATGGAGGACGGACTGAACTGTCTTAAATATTTTGACATGGCAAGATATGATAACAGAAAATGCTTCCGTCTTAAGGCGTTTCTGTCCAGACAATTAAACCTGCTCTTTGTTCAGAACGGATACGGGAAATATTGTATTGATATGGAAGTCAACGACATATCGGCAATACATTATCCATGCCCGCGATATGTGGAAGTACCGAGGCAGGCTTTGATGGACGGGTTGAAGGAGGAAGACAAAAAACTGATTCTCAGGGCTTTCGTGCGTGACCGCGCCAAGCTCGAGAGATTGACTGAGGAATGCGGAAAGACGGAAGATAAGATACTTATATTGACGCAGCCGTTATGTTCTCTCGATATAAGGGAGAAGATTTTCAGGGATATCATTGATATGTTTGAACCGGAGGGACGGATTTTTATCAAGGCTCATCCCCGGGATGCGTTAAACTATGAGGAGCGGTTCCCCGAATATATGCAGTTTGACCCTGTGATGCCAATGGAATTGCTGAATTTTTTCCCCGGACTGCGGTTTAAAAAGGTGGTAAGCGTATTTACGGAAATAGAAGAACTTGGTTTTGCGGATAATATTGTACGGCTTGGAGCGGATTTCATGGATCGGTATGAGGATCCTCTGACGCACCGGCAGAACGAACAGATATAAGGAAATAAGTGATGCGGATATTAAAGAAGCTTAATGTGTTGCTGGACAGGAAGCAAAAGGGAACCATGGTGTGGCTCATTTTTCTGATGGTGATTGGAGCGGCGCTGCAGACAGCCGGAGTGGGTATTGTAGTTCCCGTGATGAATACCATATTGGACAGCGAAGCAGTGGATAAAAATATGGTATTAAATTATTTTTACAGATTGTTTGGTGGGGGCAGCAGGGAGCGGTTCATGATAATAGTCATGGCTGCAATGATTCTGATCTTTGTCGTCAAGAATCTTTTTCTGTACTTTCAGCAGAAGATGATACTCGCTTTTATATATACGAACCAGTTCAGGACCTCGGAACGCATGATGCGCAATTACCTGTGCAGGGGGTATGAGTTCTTTCTAAGCGCTGATACCGCGGTGGTTCAGAGGAGCATTACCTCCGATGTGAACAATATGTATGCGCTGATTCTGGCGCTTCTGCAGCTTTTGTCGGACGGAATTGTCTCACTGTTCGTGGTATCTTTCTGCTTTATTCAAAACGGTCCCATGACAATTATGATTGCCGTGGTACTGCTTTTGCTGCTTGCGCTGATAAAGGTATTTTTAAAGCCTGTAATGCACAAGGCGGGAGAGGACAATCAGAATTATTACAGTTCCCTGTTTAAATGGATTTCACAGATGGTCCAGGGGATAAAGGAAGTAAAAATCACATGCAAAGAGCAGTATTTTGTCTCTGAGTATACAAAATGCGGCAGGGGATATGTCGAAGCCGTCCAGAAGTACAGTCTTTACAATAATGTCCCCAAGCTTTTAATCGAGACAGTCTGTGTGATAAGTATGGTGTCATACATGATATTTATGGTTTTAAGCGGCATGCCAAGGGATGAGATGCTCAATTCCATAACGACGTTTGCCGCTGCGGCGCTGGTGCTTCTGCCAAGCGTGAACCGTATAAACAACCAGATCAATTCGATTGCATATTTTGAGCCCTTTTTCATGGGAGTGAGCGACAATCTTCAGGATGAGATAAGCGGGAATAAGTCGGACATTTCCGCGCTGACTCCCGATCCGCATAAAATGTCAGTCAAAAATGAAGTTACGCTTAAGGGAATAACCTATGCGTATCCGAATACCACAAGGAAAATCCTTGACGACACCTCATTTTCCATACCCATAGGGAAATCAGTCGGAATCGTGGGGACCTCCGGCGTGGGGAAAAGCACTGTGGTCGATGTGATGCTGGGACTTCTGGAAGCGCAGGAGGGCGAGATCCTGGCTGACGGGAAAAATATTAAGGAAAATTACAGAGGATGGCTTAAGAACATTGGATATATCCCTCAGATGATTTTTATGCTGGATGATACCATCCGCAGGAATGTTGCCTTTGGTGTCCCGCAGGATCAGATAGACGAGGACAGGATGTGGGAAGTGCTGCGGGAGGCGCAGATGGACGATTTTGTGCGCTCGCTTCCGGAAGGAGCGGACACCGGAATAGGTGAGAGAGGAATACGCTTATCCGGCGGACAGCGCCAGAGGATAGGTATTGCCAGAGCGCTGTATTATGATCCTGAGATACTTATTCTGGACGAGGCCACATCCGCTCTGGATAATGATACGGAGTCGGCGATCATGGACGCCATCAACATGCTGCATGGGCACAAGACGCTGGTTATTATTGCGCACAGGCTTCAGACTATCGAGAAGTGCGACATTGTATACAGGGTAATAGGCGGCGAAGCTGGTGCC